>CAZQVW010000030.1:0-15516 GCA_964596865.1 uncultured Bacteroidaceae bacterium | reverse complement strand
TCCTCTTCAGAATTGCTCACTTATATGCATTTCCCCACTAAATATCTACTGAGCCCCCATCATTCAAAGACTCAAACCCTACGGGCAAAGAAAAACCCTGCGCCGAAAGACGCAGGGTGAACAAAAGGAGAGGTACCTAGCAGATTCGAACTGCTGTAGACGGTTTTGCAGACCGTTACCTAACCACTCGGTCAAGGTACCATTTTAATTTATTCGTGCCGGCACAAGATTTATTACGCTCAAAACCAATCTTACTACGCTCGAAGTCATTCTTGCTGCGCTCGAAGTCATTCTTGCTGCGCTCGAAGTCATTCTTACTGCGCGTGAAACCAATCTTGCTGCGCTCGAGACCAATCTTGTTGCGCAAGAAAACGATTTTATGATGCAAGTAATTGCTTTCTGATGTGCGCCGGAACGCGAATTGCGGTGCAAAGATAGACGTTTTTCCTCGAACAAACAAGAGAGATGGCAGTTTTTTTACTTCAAATAAGGAAAAGCCGCATAAGAAATGCAAAAAATCAACTTCATATTGGGGTGAAGCGATGAAAAAGTGGTATTTTTGCCTACAGAATTATGCACAACAAGAATATACCGTTCCTTCAGAGAGTGGAGGAGACAATCCGCCGCGAGCATATCATGGTTGCGGCAAAAGAGACAAGCGAAAAAGTGCTGGTGGGACTTAGCGGCGGTGCCGACTCGGTGGCGTTGCTGCGCTCACTATTGGCTTTGGGCTATCAGGTGGGCGCGGCTCATTGCAATTTCGCCCTTCGTGGCGAAGAATCGGAGAGAGATGAGAAATTCTGCCGCAACCTGTGCGCCGAATTGGGCGTGCCCCTCTTCTCCACCCGCTTTAACACGCAATCCTATGCGCAGCAAAACAACGTAAGCATAGAGATGGCCGCGCGCAAACTGAGGTACGCATATTTCCCACAAGTGATGGAGGCCGAAGGCTACACTTATGTGGCCGTGGCTCACCACCGCGATGACAATGCAGAGACCATTCTGCTCAATCTGGTGAGAGGCACGGGATTGCAGGGCATCACCGGTATGGCTTATCGCAACAACAAGATTATTCGCCCCTTGTTGGACGTCAGTAAACAGGACATTCTGAACTATCTGGACGATTTAGGGCAGGCCTATGTAACCGACAGCACCAACATGGTGGCCGATGTGAGGCGCAATATAATAAGGTTGCGCATCATGCCGATACTTAAGGAGCTTAATCCCTCCATCACCGAAACCCTCGTGAGAGACGCTGCCAATTTTCGCGAGGTAAGTAATTTCGTGGACGCGGAGACAGCAAAATTGGAGTGGCAGGAACTGAAAGACGGCACACTGGTGATGGAGAAGACGCGTATTAGTTCACACTTGATGTTATTTGGATTGATTAAGCACTACGGTTTCACCCCCTCGCAGACGTTCGACATTTGGAATCACCTATATAGCACCACCTCGGCAGTCTACCAATCGCGCAACTATGAAATCCTGCGCGACCGCGACGCGCTCTTCCTGCGCCCTGTCCACAAGGCACAGCCCCAGTCGGACATACATTTCTCTGCCGGCGATACCGCCACCCTCACCGACATGGCTTTGGAGACTACCATCATTCCCGCGGACAAATTTCAGCAGCCCGAGCCCTCGCCCCTCACTGCTTGGATAGACGCAGACAAGGCCGGCGATGCACTGGTGTTGCGCCCCACCGCCAAGGGCGACCGCTTCGTGCCCTTCGGCATGAAAGGTTCAAAATTAGTGAGCCGATATATGACCGACCACAAGTTTGACATCCTCCAGCGCCGCCGTCAGATGGTGCTCACCAACGGAAATGACATTCTTTGGCTGGTGGGCGAGCGCCCTGACGACCATTTTCGCGTTATCCCCGGCCAAACGCGCCGCATCCTGCTGCTCCGCGTGATTTTCATGTAAGTTTTTGGTTAGAATAGGGTAGATAGTGAGTTGATAGGGTAGAGTAGTTAGTTAGAATAGGGTAGATAGAGAGGTGATAGAATAGAGTAATTGGTATTGTTGGACGCAAGAAAGGGAACTGGTCTGGGAGAAAGGGGGCGTGCTGTGAATTATTATGATGGGAATATGCGCAAGAAAATGAGCATTTGTCAAGCGCTGATGCAATATTCGCCATAAAAACCTAAACTAAGAAGAAAAATGATTAACTTTGCCCACGGTATTTGCTACTTTGAGGGCAAAGTACACTCCTACGTAATAATAAGATAACGTAATTAATATAATAACAAAACAACACACTACAATGAACAAAATTCTTTTGTTAGCATGTTCACTTCTGATGGGCGCTGCCACTATGCAGGCGCAGCAGATTAGCGAAATCCGCTTTCAGGACGGACGCCTCACTATGGATAATGAGGACGAGCTCGGCTGCACCTTTGGCGCAAACAAGAGCAAGAAAAAATCCGCCACTGCCACCGCCACCCCCAACGTGGGCGCTCCCAAAGCTCCCGCTTACAACGATGCTGCTGCCATGCTGCGCGTAAGCAAAGAGAAAGACGATTGGTATTTGGAGGTGCCCGATTCCATTGTGGGCCGCTTGCTGCTGGCTGTGACGAGGTTTACCGCCACTCCCGCCGGTATCGGTGCATACGGCGGCGAAGAGGTGCGCCACGCCACCGTCTATTTCGAAAAGACTCCCGACAAGCAAACATTGCTTCTGCGCAATAGAATCCAGTATATGCAGGCCGACACTCTCGACGCCATCTATCAGGCGGTAAAGGCCAGTTCGTCTAACCCCATCATCGCCAGTTTCAAGATAGAGAGCACTGCCGACCACAAAAATAAGATTAAGGTAACCTCCACCCTGCTGGGCGACAACCTTTTCTCCCTCTCTTCCTCGCAGAAGAAGTCGATCAACGCCACGTCGCTCAACAATCAGCTCAGCTATATCGAGAGCGTTCATTCCTACCCCATCAATACCGAGGTAAGGACGGTGAGGACATTTAATACTACCGGTATGTCTACCAACACCATCACCTTTGGCCTCAACACCAGTTTCATTCTCCTGCCCAAAGAGCCGATGCAGCCCCGCTATTTCGACCCCCGTGTGGGCTTCTTCACCGATAGCTACTACCTTCTCTCGGATAATCAGCAGCAAGTGGAGCGCAACACAATGATTACCCGCTGGCGTCTGGAGCCCAAGAACGCAGAAGACGCTAAGCGCCAGCAAAACGGCGAGCTCATCGAGCCCAAGAAGCAGATTGTCTATTATATCGACCCCGCTACGCCCAAACAGTGGCGCCCCTACCTCATTGCCGGTGTGAAGGACTGGAACGTGGCCTTTGAGCAGGCCGGTTGGAAAAACGCTATCACCGCTTTGGAGTGGCCGGAGAACGATTCCACCATGTCTATGGAGGACGCCCGCTATTCCGTGATCATGTATCTGGCTTCCGACATCGCCAACGCCTACGGCCCGCAGAACCACGACCCACGCTCCGGCGAAATCCTGGAAAGCCACGTGGGATGGTATCATAATGTGATGACCCTCGTTCACGACTGGTATCAAGTGCAGTGCGCCGCCATCGATCCCGAGGCACGCCACGCCAAATTCTCCACCGAACTGATGGGCGAGCTCATCCGCTTTGTCTCCTCCCACGAGATTGGCCACACTCTTGGTCTTAGACACAACTTCGGTTCTTCCAGCACCGTGCCTGTAGACTCGCTCCGCAACAATGCCTTCCTCACCCGCATGGGCCACACTCCGTCTATCATGGACTACGCCCGTTTCAACTATGTGGCACAGCCCGAGGACGGTATCGAAGTGAAAAACCTCTTCCCCCGCGTCAATGACTACGACAAATGGGCCATCGAATGGGGATACAAGCCTATGTATGACGCTGTGAGCGCCGATGACGAGCGCTTTAAGTTGATTCCCGAGGTATCTAAGCGCCTTGATGCCAACCATCGCCTTTGGTGGGGCGACGGCGAGGGCTTCCGCAGAGACCCCCGTTGCCAGACCGAGGACCTTAGCGATAATGCAGAGGTGGCCGGCGAACTGGGCATCGCCAACCTCAAGCGTATCATCCCCAATCTCCAGCAATGGAACTACTGGAGCAGCGATGTAAACGATGAGAATCTAACCAACATGTACACCGCCGTGTGCAACCAGTATCTGCGCTATTGCGTCCACGTTATCAACAATATGCTTGGCATCAATCGCAACGTCCTCGCCTCCGACCAAAAGGGCAAAGTCTATGACTGGGCTCCGCTGGAGAAGGTGGAGGCCGTTATTCCCTGGATAGACAAATATATCTTCCAGGAGCAGGCCTGGCTGGTGGACGTGCCCTACGCTGACCGCGTTTATCCCAAGCGCCAGAGGCAGTTGGAACAGATTGCCGGCGGCTTGGTAAGCCAGCTCACCATGGGAGGCGTCATTGCCGGCATTAATCCCCGCTATGGTTCCGCAAAATATGTGGCCGACCTCAACAAAATCATCTTTGGCAACTACAACACCTCCGCTCCTCTCACCGATTGGCAGCGTTTCGTGCAGCGCACTTACGTAGACAACCTCTGCGCCACCTACACAGCCAGCAAAAACGGCGTGGGCGGCGATGCCCTGGCCGCTATCCTGTCCTCTCTCAAGACTTTGGACAAAAAGCTGAACAATGTGAAGAACGCCGACCTCACTACCGAGGTACATTATCAGGGTCTCTCCGACACAATCAAGCGCACTCTGTCGAATAAATCCGGCAACAACTAAGCGCTCTCCTTTATATCCTCGAAAAAACTTCATCGTTACTGTATTTAGCGGACTTTCCCCGCGTCAGCATACGGGAGTTCCGCACATTCAAACGGTATTAGCATGAAATGTACATCTTTTATATTATTAGCCGGTGTCTTGCTGGGCTTGCCGCATAATGCGGCGCAGGCCCAGACAGACATCGCGGCGAAAGACTTGATCACCATCGCCCCTAACGGCCGCGTCTCGCTGAAAAGCGATTCCATCGCCAATAGCGAGGCGGACATGGTCGCGGCCACGGTGTTCTCTTCGCCCTATACGCCCAAGGAGGCCGTCTACAACGACAAGCAGGCCTTTGTGCGCGTCTCCAAAAAGCAGGAGGGCGCGGGCGATAAGGAGATGACACAGTGGTTTCTGGAGATTCCCGACTCAATCATGGGACGCCTGTTCACTGCCATCACACGTTTTAGTCAGACTCCCCCAGGATTTCAGTTTCCCCACCAGGAAATGGCGGAAGGAATGTATTCTTTCGTCCTCACTCCGGACAAGAAGCGCGTCCTGCTGAAGGATTGCAGCGATTATATCGACACCGACACGCTCGATGCCATCTCCAAGGCCGTAGACATCAGCAATTCCTATCCTATTTTGGCCAGTATAGAGGTAGACACCTGCATCGGTGGCGTTTATAAGATAGATGTTAGCGACATCCTGCTTAGCGACAACTTTATGGCGCTCCACAAGGATATTGTTGCCTCTTATCAACTGTCTGCGCAGGATCCCTCGCGCTCCATGGTGAATAGTATCCATTCCTACCCCTTGAATATCGAGATAAACACCACGCGCACCTACCCCTCTGCCAGGTATCGCGATGGTTTCGTCTCGGTGGGGCTCAATACCTCGCTCATCCTTCTGCCCAAAACGCCCATGCAGCGCCGTCTCTACGACCCGCGTATGGGTCTAAAGGCTATCGGCGCCACCCATTTCTCTGATTCTCAGCAGAAGGTGGAGACCACGAAGATGATTGCCCGTTGGCGTTTGGAAGCCAAGGACGCAACCGATGCCCAGCGCCAGCGCAATGGCGAACTTATCGAGCCCAAGAAGCCTATCGTCTATTATATCGACCCCGCTTTCCCGCGCAAATGGGTTCCTTATATAAAGGAGGGCGTGAAAGAGTGGCAGCGCGCCTTTGAGCACGCCGGTTGGAAAAATGCTATCTACGCCACGGAATGGCCTACCGCCGATTCCACCTTTGCTGGCGTGAGTATGGAAGATGCCCGCTATAATATCATACGTATGATCCCCACAGACAGTCGCATGGTCTTTGGCAGCGATCGCGCGTGGGACTATCGGTCGGGCGAATTCCTGAATTCGTTTATTTTCTTCTTTCAGGGCGCGCTTCAGAGAATGCGCGATGATTATGTGGGCGCTTGCGGAGCGGTAGATCCCGATTGCCACACGGCCATATTCCCAGATAGCTTGATGGGCGCAATCATCCGCCACGCTATCGCCAGGAATATTGCTCCGACAATCGGTCTGTCTTCCAACCTGCTCGCCTCTTCGCTCACTCCTACCGACAGCCTGCGCTCCAAATCCTATCTGCAGAAATACAGTCTGGCTCCCTCTATCACCGACGGCCTGCCCTACAACTATGTGGCCCAGCCCGGCGATGGCCTCACCCGCGATGAGCTTATTCCTCGCGTGAGCGATGGCGATGATTGGGCAGTGATGCTGGCCTACAAGGACTTTGGGTTCACTGACCCCGAGCAGGAGCGTCAGTATCTCTCTCAGATGCTCACCGACAGCCTTGCTGCCAACCCGCGCCTGCAATATAGCAGCGATCCTGGCAACGACCCATTTTGCAAAAGCGATGATTTGGGCGATGATCAGCCCAAAGCCATTCAATATGGCCTGAAAAACATTCAGCGCATCGCGCCCGAGATTGCCAGTTGGGGCGCCACGGTGAAGGATTTCACCTATTCCGACCTTAATCAGCAGGCTTATTGGGCCTCTATCAACGGTAGGGTGCTGGAGATGTACGTGGTTTTGGCAAACAACCTCACCGGAGTTTGCCAGCGCGCCCTCCCCTCCGGAATAAAGGGTAGCGCATACTATCTTACCTCCAAGGAGCACGTCCAAAAGTGCATCGATGTGTTGTTCCAGATGTTTGGCGAGCAGGCCAAGTGGGTATTGCCCGAGGGCAGCGACAGATTTTCGTGGAGTTTGCCCGACCGCGGCGGACTTAGCTACGCAAACTATATTGCCAGGATTATGTCTACCAATATGTTGCCCTTTATTAATCCCAATATGGGCAAATTAGACATGGCGCAGCAGGTCTACGACCAATGTTTCAAGCATAGCAAACCAGGCGAAGCCCCCGACCTCTACAATCGCTTGCTCCAAAACATATTCGTCAGCGAATTAGTCTCAAATTTGAAGTACAAAAGTTCGTTTGCAAAGAATCCGTTTTTGGGCGTGGAGGAAAGAGGCATTAGTCTCCACTTCCTGCAGCGTGTCCAGCAGACGGTGAAAGCTGCGTTGGCCTCGGCGCCAGACGAGGACTCGCGCGCTCACTACACTATGCTCCTCACAATTGCCGATGACGCATTGGAAATAAAATAATCAGTTGTATCTACATTATTTCTTACGATGAAATATTTTCCTTTACTTGTATTAACATCTGCCATGCTGTGTTTGCCGCCCCATAGAGCGCAAGCGCAGCAGCGGACCGACCTGCTAACGGGCTTAGTGCAGCAAAGTGAGTTTTCTTTAGCGAAAGACGGAACGTTTTCGCTCCGCTCTGACGCAGTTGCCGCCGCCCGTGATACAAACCAGGTCCTCTCTGCGGCGTATTATTCCCCATACATTCCACAGGCTGCCGTCTTCAACGCCAAGGAAGCCCCCATCCGCGTTTCTTTGGAAGAAAAATCAGAGGGCGGAAAGGATATAAAAAATTGGTTTTTCCAAATTCCGGACAGCATTATGGGACGTATGTTTCTGGCCAGCACTAATCTGGCCCAGACCCCGCCTTCATTCCAATTTGTTCAGCAGCAAGTGGGCGAAGGAATGTACACGTTTGTTCTCTCTACGGACAAGAAGCACATCCTGATAAAGGATTGCAGTTCGTGGGTAGACACAGACACGCTCGATGCCATCTCCAAGGCTGTAGACATAAGCAATTCGTTGCCCATAGTAGCCAGCTTGAAGGTGGAATCGTCGGACAGCGGCGTCTATAAGGTGAACGCCAACCCCATTCTCTTGAGCGAAAGCTATATGACCCTCGCTTCCTCCGTGAAGCAAGGCTATATGATTTCCCAGAACGACCCCTCGCGCTCCACGGTGAACAGTATTCATTCCTATCCGCAGAATATTGAGATTCGCACCACGCGCACTTACCCCCGCATGGGCACAAACGATGTTTTCTATACGGTTGGATTGAACACATCGCTCATCCTTTTGCCCAAGACGCCGATGCAGCGCCGTCTCAGCGACCCGCGCCACGGCATGAGGTCCATTAGTGCCACTCATTTTTCGGACAACCAGCAGAAAGTGGAGACCACCCAAATGCTGACCCGCTGGCGCTTGGAGCCGAAGAACGCAGAAGACGCCCGCTTGCAGCAGAACGGCACATTGATAGAGCCCAAGAAGCCCATCGTCTACTACATAGACCCTGCTTTCTCGCCGAAATGGATTCCTTATATCAAAGACGGCGTGAAGGAGTGGCAGAAAGCGTTTGAGCGCGCCGGTTGGAAAAACGCCATCTACGCTTTGGAGTGGCCGAAGAACGATTCCACTATGTCTTTTGAGGACGCGCGCTATAATATCATCCGCTTGTCGCCGGAAATGATGACCTATGTTTTCGGCAACAATCGCGTATGGGATTATCGCTCCGGCGAATATCTCAACAGCTACATCTTCTTCTGCCAGGGCGCTCTCCAAAACATGAGGACTCAGTATGTGGCAGAATGCGGCGCCGCCGATATACAGGCGCATAGCCCCGTGTTGCCCGATTCGCTTATGGGCGCGCTCATTCAGCACTCCATCGCCAAAGCTGTAGCCCCCACGATAGGATTGCTGGACAACAATCTGGCCTCTTCGCTCACGCCCACCGACAGCTTGCGCTCCAAGGCGTTCGTAAAGAAGTACAGCATCGCTCCGTCTATCACCGATGAACTGCCATACAACTATGTGGCGCAGCCGGGCGACGGTCTCACGCGCAACGAGCTCATTCCCCGCGTGAGCGACGGCGATGAATGGACGGTGATGCTCGGATACAAGAATTTTGGTTTCGATGATCCCGAGCAGGAGCGCCAGCATATCTCGCAGCTCCTCACCGATAGCCTTCTGGCTAACCCGCGCCTCGCTTTTGCCACCAAGGGCGGCAACATCAATGACCCTCTGTGCAAGGTGCGCGACCTCGGCGATGACCAACCGAAAGCTTTAAGCTATATGCTCGACAACCTCCAGCGCATCGCTCCCGTGATAGCAACGTGGGGTGAAACCGTAACCGATTTTACTGAAGACAATAGGATACAGGGAGGCTATTGGTCGGCAATGCGCACCGAACTCTCTTTCGCTCAAAACATCCTGGCCAATAATTTCACCGGCATGCGCTACAAACCGCTGCCCGCCGGCGTGGACGGGAGCGTCTATTCTTTCTCATCAAAGGAGCATTTGGAAAAATGCTTAGACCTGTTCTTCCGCCTTTACGCCAATCGCCCCGCATGGCTCTATCCCGAGAGCTATGCTCACAAGTTTAATTTATCTCTGCCCGAGCAGGCCGGCATCGGCAACTGTTCGCTTCTGCCAATGGAAATGCATTCAATCATGCTCTACCACCTCAATCCCAACTTCGACAGGATGGAGTTTGCGCAGCGCATATACGATGAGTGTGTCAATCGCAGTCCGGCAGAAATTTCCAAGGACTTGTACAGCCGTGTTCAGCAGGGCGCGATGGTTGCTGTATTATTGGGCAATCTCACTTTCAAGGCAGAAGGATTTAAGCAGATGGGGCCCATTGGCCGCGCCATCAGTCTCCATTTCTTGCGCCAGGCGCAGACGGATTTCCAGAAAGCCTTGGCCTCTGCCCCTGATGAAATTTCGCGCAACCACTACACCTTGCTCCTTCAGCAGATTCACGATGCCTTAGACACAGAATAGTGCACTCCTCCGCGCAATAGTTCATCTATTCGTCAAGGATAGCGAACGCGCAAGGGCGAGCAAACATATTATATTCGTATCCCCATTTAGCGGGCCGGAAACAAAATCTGTTTTCGGCCCGCTATTTTTATTTTTCCCCGACATAAAAGTCAGAAAATGCCCACTTAATTTCACTTCCAATCGTTTTGACTATCGTTAACAGTGCTGTAACAATAACTAAACAGTACTGTAACAATAACTAAACAGTACTGTTTAGTTATTGTTACAGTACTGTGAACGCAAACTAACGCGAGAAAAAATCGGATAAGGTCGGGATTTATTGGTTTTTGGTCGGAAAAAATGGATTTTTCCCCTCAATCTGTGCGCTATTCCCCAAGGATAATATAATTCTTTACTGATTTTAGGCCCGCCACACGGAAATAGGTGCGGAGATTGCCGGTGATGATGACGCGCTTATGATAAATGGCGGGATTGCCCACGAGATTGAGGGCATTGCGCGCCTTACTGCCTTTCTTTAACTCCACCGGCATCAGTGCGTCATCACTTTCGGGCGTGGGCGTGTCGGCAATAAGGATGTTGGTCTCCACACCCCACGGTCCGGTGAGCCGCTTGCCGTTGAGTGTCTGCCCTTTCACTGTGCCCACCACGTAGCCCATCACACTGACTTCGCTTTCCTCCATGTCGGCGTAGAGAGCCTGCGCCTCTTTCACGCTGTAATATTTTCTAGCCACCGTGTCTTTGCCCGTGGCTATGGTGTCGGGGCGCGCGGTGTCGGGCGCAACCACAGTGGTGTCGCGAGGGGAGACGGGGGTGTCGGGTGCGGCCACCGTGGTATCCGGATTGATGATGGCGGTGTCGGTACTGAGGGTGTCCGGCGGGAGTGTATCGCTAATAAGAGTGGTGTCCGTGCCTGGCGATGGGGTAGGGGATACGGGCAGGTCTTCATCGTCTGTTCCCGGACTGCTGCATGCCATCATCATGCCTAAAATAAATAATGCCAACAGAGTGTAATTGAAACGGCGCAGGCCATAATCAACGCGGCGCAAAGAAAAGACGGACAAGAGGGGCATCGTGGGGAATAGAATAACGGTTAGTGCTTTTGCTTGTGCTGCAAATCAAAGGTTATTTTCTTTTCGTAGAAACGCACTTTGGCCTCGGCGCGGTCGAGCAATGTGCTGACGGAATCCCTAATAATCATGTCGGCGCTCCTAAGTAGCGGATTGTTCTGCAGGGAGTCGGCGCTCTGGCGCGCAGAAAAGAGTTCGATGGAATCCAAGACGAGGATACCGTCTTCTCTGGCGTTGAGGGCGGTGGGCGTCTTTATTCTTAAAGAATCTATCATGGCGCGAGCCTGCTGCCATTGCCCCTGCGCCATCGCTATGCGGGCGCGGCCCAGCCATTGTTGCCCCATGTTCTCCACATCGGGCTCTGCCGTTTTCTTTTCGCTGCAACCGGTGAGCGAGATAAGCGTTAATGCAACCGAGAAACAGATGAACAAAGAAAAGAGACGGCGAAGAGGCGACATCTGAATGCGCTTTGCGCCCGCAAAGCGGGAGGCGGAGGGATTTTGATGCCTATGGGCACGGTGGGAGAGGGCAGTGCTTTTCATATAAATGGGGTTTTGTTTTTGCTTCAAAGCGCAAATGTAAGCAAAAATCGCCGCTCATAGCCACGCTATCCGCCAAATTTATTGTAATTTTGGCATAACAAACCCCCAATACCCATCTTCTGATGCATATTCTCACCCAAGACGAGATAATTTCCTTTCTTTCTGACCCGCTTTTCCATCATATCGGTGCTGTGGCCGATAGAATGGGCGTAGAATGCTTTCTTATCGGCGGTTATGTGCGCGATATGTTTTTAGAGCGCCCCTCAAAGGACATAGATGTGGTGGTGGTGGGCAGTGGTATCGCTGTGGCAAAAGCATTGGTGCAGGATTTGCAGGCGTGGCACAATGAGAGCGCCTCTGATGGCGATGACAATCAGCAGAAAGGGCCGCGCCCATATCTTAGTGTGTTCCGCAATTTCGGTACGGCGCAGGTGAAATACCGCGGCCACGAGATAGAATTTGTTGGGGCCCGCAAGGAGAGCTACACCCACGATTCGCGCAAACCAATAGTGGAGGACGGCACGCTTGAGGACGACCTCAATCGCCGCGATTTCACTATCAACGCAATGGGCATCTGCCTGAATGAGCGCTACTTCGGTGAACTGATAGATCCTTTCTATGGTCTGGAGGATTTGGAGGACGGAATCCTGCGCACGCCCCTCGATCCCGATATTACTTTCAGCGACGACCCGCTCAGGATGATGCGCTGTGTGCGCTTTGCCACGCAATTGAAATTCCAAATCGATGACGAGACCTTTGACGCCCTCGCCCGCAATGCCGAAAGGATTAAAATCATATCCCAGGAGCGCATCACCGATGAATTGCAGAAGATTATGGCCGCTCCTACGCCCTCTATAGGATTTGTGGAGCTGGAAAGATGCGGACTGCTGCCGCTGATCTTTCCCGAGCTCAGTGCCCTCGACATACGCGAGACCCGACAGGGGCGTAGCCACAAAAATATTTTCTATCATACCCTGCAGGTGCTGGACAATGTGGCCAAGCAAAGCGATAATATCTGGCTTCGCTGGGCCGCCCTGCTCCACGACATCGGCAAGCCCCGCACCCGCGCGTTCGACCCCGTCCACGGTTGGACATTCCACAATCATAATTTCATCGGAGCCAAGATGATTCCCGCTATCTTCCGCAGGATGAAACTGCCCGTGGACGAAAGGATGAAGTATGTGCAGAAACTGGTGGACCTCCACATGCGCCCCATCGCTATCAGTGATGACGGGGTAACGGATAGCGCCGTGCGACGCCTGTTGTTTGACGCAGGTGATAGCATCGACGACCTCATGCTCCTTTGCGAGGCCGACATCACCTCGCGCAACGAGCAGAAAAAGCAGCGCTACCTCGATAATTTTCAGATTGTCAGGCGCAAACTGGCCGAGGTGGAGAAAAAAGACCACCTGCGCAACTTCCGGCCGCCCATCGACGGCGATGAAATCATGCAAATCTTCGGTTTGGCGCCCGGGCCCGCGGTGGGTCAGATAAAAGCGGCCATCGTCAGTGCCATTCGCGATAATGACGCCCCAAATACCTATGAAGCCGCCTACGCCATCATGATGGATAAAGCTAAGGAGATGGGGCTGAGGCCTGTGCAGCCCCAAAATCCGGAGGGGCAGGAGCAGGCTAATCGCGAAGATTAGATGGGCTGGCGCCTTTGGCCGCCAAATCGGGGTGATTGGCCCTTTTGATAACGATAACTTAATCTTCCCTGCTATGAAAAGCTTTCGTGTCCTTTTTTGTGCCGCCCTTTTGTGCTTTGGTATCGGTAATACCAAATCCATTGTCGCCAATGCCCGGAATATCAAGGTGGCGTGCGTGGGCAACAGCGTTACCTACGGTTATGGTATCCCCGACCGTGAGCATTTCTCCTATCCGGCACAGTTGCAAACGCTCTTGGGAAGCGGTTATGAGGTGAGAAACTTCGGTCATTCCAGTGCCACGCTCACCCATCGCTCGCCTATGTGGTATCAGAAGTTGCCGGAATTTCCCGAAGCCCTCCGCTGGAAGCCGGACATCGTGGTGATCCACCTCGGGCTCAATGATACCGACCCGCGCTGGTGGCCAAACTATGCCGATGAGTTTATCCCCGATTATAGGGCGCTGATAGATTCCTTTCGCGTGGCCAACCCAAAGGCGAAAATCTGGGTTTGCCTGATGACGCCCATCATGCATTCTCATCATCGCTTCCAAAGCGGTACGCGCGATTGGCATTATATGGAGCAACAGGCTATCCGTCAGGTTGCTACGGGGGCCGGCGCTGGCCTAATCGACCTATACTCGCCCCTCCACTCGCGGCCTAATCTCTTTCCCGATGCTCTACACCCCAATGCCGAGGGCGCCGCTATTATGGCCTCCACTATCCGCTCTTATCTCACAGGGGATTGGGGCAGTCTCCACATGCCCCTCACCTATGGCGACAATATGGTAATCCAGCGCGACCGCCCCATCACTATTTCCGGTACCGCCAACGCCGGTGAGGAAGTGAAGGTCAGGCTCTTCGCCGCGCCCAATGCTGATAAGCAGACAAAGGCCGCGCTCGCCGGCATAAAGGCCCAAAAGACCGTGGCCGCGCCAAATGGGAGCTGGAGCGCCACTCTGCCTGCCTTGCCAATGAGCGGCCCTTACGTGCTCACTATTTCCACCCCCGCGCAAACGCTCATATATAATAATGTATGGTTGGGCGATGTGTGGCTTTGCTCGGGCCAATCGAATATGGAGTTTCGCATGAACCAAAGTCTCACTGCCAAAAAGGACTTGAAGGAAGCGCCACTGCAACAGCGCCTGCACGTGCTCAACATGTCGCCAATCGCTTCCACAGGATTTGACTATTGGCCCAAGGGCGTTCTGGATTCTGTCAATGCCCTGCAATATTTGCAGACAGATGGTTGGCAAACAGCCGCCACCGCCGATTTCCGCAACTTCTCCGCCGTGGCTTATCATTTCGCAAAAGTTCTGATGGACTCCCTGCCCAATCTCCATATCGGACTGATTGCCAATTCTGTGGGTGGCACTCCCATCGAGGCGTGGATCGACCGCTCCTCGCTGGAGTGGCAATATCCCCAAATCCTGTACAACTGGAAACAGAACGATCATATCCAAGATTGGGTGCGCGAGCGCGGCACCACAAACACAAAACTTTCGTCTACCCCCCTACAGCGCCACCCCTATGAGCCCGCATACATGTTTGAGGCCGGTGTCCAGCCTTTGAAAAACACCGCCCTAAAAGGCGTGATCTGGTATCAGGGTGAAAGCAACGCCAATAACACCGAGCTCCACGAACGTCTCTTCCCTATGCTCGTGAATAGTTGGCGTAAATGGTTTCAGAATGAGCAGATGCCCTTCTATTTCGTGCAACTGAGCTCACTTATTCGCCCCTCGTGGCCACATTTCCGCAATAGTCAGCGCTTGTTGGCCCAGGAAATCCCGAATGTCTGGATGGCGGTGAGCTCGGACGTGGGCGATTCGCTGGATGTCCACCCACGCCGCAAACAGGAGGTTGGCAACCGCTTGGCTTTTCAGGCTCTGGCCCACACATATCATCATAATCTCATGCCGGAGGGCCCGGTGCCCACTGATTATCGCGTGGAGGGCTCGGATCTTATCGTTTCTTTCCGCTATGGCGAAAATATGTGGGCCGGTTCGCCATCCACACTGGCTTCGCCCTCTCCGCGTCTCATAGGTTTTGAGTTAGCCGGCGAGGACGGACTCTTCTATCCCTGCGAAGCCGAGATTGAGGGCCACACAGTGCGCGTCAAGGGCGGCAAGATTGTGAAACATCCTGTCTGTGTCCGCTACGGTTGGCAGCCGTTCACTCGCGCCAACCTCTATAACGGAGCCAATCTGCCCGCCTCCACATTTATGCTCCCCTCCTCTCTGCTTAAAGACCCTACGCGCTAACCCTTCCTGCGCCAAACCGCTGCAGAAATGCTCACGCAATAGTCTTATCTGCGCAAAGTTTTGTTCCCTTGCGCACTAATTTATTTGCTTATCGCGCTAATTTATCTGCTTATCGCGCATTTTCTTCTCCCTATCCCGCCCTTTC
>CAZQVW010000029.1:0-15521 GCA_964596865.1 uncultured Bacteroidaceae bacterium | reverse complement strand
GACTAATGTTATACACTTATTAGTCAGATTGCTACTCTTATTAGTCTGATTGAAACACTTATTGGTCTGGTTGTTACTCTTATTAGTCTGATTGCTACTTTTATTAGACTATAGGTTAGACGAGTTCATTCCAAAAACTTTGGGGAAGATGAATGTTGCCAACGTTTATGGCATCGCGGAAAAGTGGTGCAATCTCTTCCGGAGTGAAACCCGCTATGCCGCAACCGATAGGCGTAACGAGGAAAGTTTGTTCGGGGTGAGACTTTGCGTAGGCGATGAACTTATCTACGTAAGGTCTTATTGTCTGTACTCCGCCTTGCATTGTTGGGATGGCATAGCTTTGTCCTTGCGCACCATCGCCGATGCCCATGACTGCCCCGAAGTGAAGGCGGGCAGTACGTGCTGCTCCTCCTCCGTGCATACCTGCAAGGTTACTGCCAAAGACGAAGATTTCGTTTGGCTTGAGTGATTCGATGTGGTCTGGGGTAATACGGTTCTGATAGTTGTTGTGCATAATTGAGTTAGAATTGAAATGGAATGATGGAAGAAACGAAGATTTCTTTTTTGGTAACTTGCGAAAGTTTTTTTCGGCAGATTCCATGCAGTAGCAATTGCTTTCTGACATTATTGGAGATTCCATTTCCGGTGTTACATAGTAACGCTTGAAGTATGGAATGATGAGATCTTCCAAGAGTTTGTGATAACGCTGTGTTACTGCAGACGGAGTTATGCCGAGTTGTTTTGCTACTTCTTTGCCCTTAAAGCCATCGATAAGCATCATCTGAAGAATTAAGGACGAACGTGTATCTCGCCCAAGAAGTTGGTGGCAAATC
Source organism: uncultured Bacteroidaceae bacterium (assembly GCA_964596865.1). Taxonomy (GTDB): domain Bacteria; phylum Bacteroidota; class Bacteroidia; order Bacteroidales; family Bacteroidaceae; genus UBA6382. The sequence goes on along the minus strand of CAZQVW010000029.1, from coordinate 14,688 downwards.
TCCAAGACTGTGTTGCGAAAATCTTCGGAAAAGTTGTTGTCTGGTATATCGAAACAGAGATTAGACTTTTCCATTCGCTCCTCGAAACTTTGAATTTTGTTCTCCTTGTTGTAGGTCTTGAGGCGGTCAAGCAAGATATAGCGGAAACCATTAATCATCCATGTCTTCAGTGTCATTGTAGGCTTGCGGTCTTCCAATTGGTGGAAGTTGTGTTTGTCGAGCTGAAGATAATACTCGTGGGCAATGCTGTAGAAGTCGAGGTCAGCCTTGCTTTCCAGGTTGTAATGCTTATTATAGATATGGTAGGCAATGCGGCATGTGGCGTAGAAATAATCGCGGGTTATTTGTGGGTCGCGGTTTCGCAATCCTTGGATTATTTCTTTATCGGATAATACTGAATTTGACATTGCTGTGTGGCTTTTGGTCGTCATCATGCAAAATTAGAAACTTTTTCGATAAATTTTTCTTTGGCGCTTAATTATAGTATGCCTTCTTTCTTATAAAAGATAGACGACGTCGCAAAATTAAGTCTAACAATTAAAATTATAGGAGAAAAAATTATGAAGCGAGTATTCAATCTTATCGTAGTAGACGAGAGTGGCAGCATGAGTGTCATTAAGCGTCAGGCTCTGAGGGGGCTTAATGAGACTTTGGAAACAGTTGGCAAGATGCAGGAGTTGTATCCTGACATGGAGCAGAGGGTTACACTCATCACTTTCGACAGCTCACATCTGAGATACGTCTTTAATAATGTGCCTGTTAGGAAGACGCATCAGCTTACAAACCGAGAGTATCGTCCGGGTGGGGGTACTCCTCTCTATGATGCAATCGGAATTGGAATAAATAAGCTGAATGCCCAGACAGAGGCCGATGACAATGTGTTAGTTACCTTAATAACAGATGGAGAAGAGAACTGTTCACGTGAGTATAACCTTAACATGGTGAAGACGCTCATCAAGAAACTCAAGAAGCAGAACTGGACGTTTACTCTTATTGGCACAGACAACCTTGATGTTGAGGATATGGCCTGCGAAATGGCAATTGACAATCACCTTGAGTTTGCAGAGGATGACGAGGGAACAAAGCGTATGTTCGCCCGAGAGCGTAAATCGCGTATCCGCTATAATGAGTGTATGGCCACCAACAGCATTATGCCTTTGGGCTCATACTTTGATAAGTAAGCACTAATGGTCTACAACTGAAATCGGCTTTATAACCGTTGCGGTAGTGAGGCGGATAACCGTACCCCCTTTCCAAAGAAATTTGTAGCGGGGACTCCGGAACACGGCTTGTCGTTTCTCGAAGCCAAAACCGCCCCCTACTTGTTTCGCACACCAATAGTATAAAAAAGAAACGGCAGGAAATACATTTCGCATTTCCTGCCGTTTTACTATTATACAGCTATGTTCTGATTAGACTGTAGCTCCGGAGTGTTGAGCTGTTGCTCTGTTTGTATAGCCGTAGCTTCGGCTTTTTGCGCCGTAGGCTGGGGGCTTTTCGCGGGCTACTTAATAGTATATAGAGCTGTATATGTGTGATAAACAATTGACTATTTCAGAACGCCAAGCTCTTTGCCAATCTTGACGAAGGCGGCAACGCACTTGTCAAGGTGCTCGCGCTCGTGGCCGGCGCTAACCTGTACGCGGATACGAGCCTGGCCCTTCGGCACCACGGGATAATAGAAGCCGGTAACGTAGATACCCTCGTCCTGAAGGCGTGCGGCGAACTTCTGGCTAAGCGGAGCATCGTAGAGCATCACTGCGCAGATGGCTGACTGGGTGGGCTTGATGTCGAATCCGGCGGCAATCATCTTGTCGCGGAAGTAATTGACATTGTCCACCAGTTTGTCGTGGATGGAGGTGTCCTCTTTGAGCATCTTGAATACCTCGAGGCCGGCGCCAACGAGGCCCGGGGCCAAAGAGTTGGAGAAGAGGTAGGGGCGTGAGCGCTGGCGCAGGAGGTCGATAATCTCTTTGCGGCCGGTGGTGAAGCCGCCCATAGCGCCACCGAAGGATTTGCCGAGTGTGCCGGTGTAGATGTCCACGCGGCCGTAGGTATTATAGAATTCGCTCACGCCGTGGCCGGTCTTGCCCACCACGCCGGCGGAGTGGCTTTCGTCTACCATCACCAAAGCATCGTATTTCTCGGCGAGGTCGCAGATTTTGTCCATCGGGGCCACATTGCCGTCCATAGAGAATACGCCATCGGTGGCGATGATGCGGAAACGCTGGGCTTGTGCTTCCTGCAGGCAGCGCTCAAGGTCGGCCATGTCCGCGTTGGCATAGCGATAGCGCTTGGCTTTGCAAAGGCGGACGCCATCGATGATGGAAGCGTGGTTGAGGGAGTCGGAGATGATGGCGTCTTGGTCGGTGAACAAGGGTTCAAACACACCGCCGTTGGCATCGAAGCAAGCGGCGTAGAGGATAGTGTCTTCTGTCTTGAAGAAATCGGAGATGGCGGCCTCCAATTGCTTGTGGATGTCGGCTGTGCCGCAGATAAAGCGTACGGAGGACATACCGAAGCCCCTCTTATCCATCATATCCTTGGCAGCCTGGATGAGGCGGGGGTTGTTGGAAAGGCCCAGATAGTTGTTAGCGCAGAAATTCAGCACTGTTTTGCCGCCCACTTGGATAGCGGCCTGCTGTGGGCTCTCGATAAGGCGCTCGTCTTTGTAGAGGCCTTGCTCTTTAATCTCGGCCAAAGTGTTAGCCAAGAAATCTTTCATTTTACCATACATAAGCAGATAAAGTTTATTTGGGTTTGTTTATGGATATAGTTCTTTTGAGTGCAAAAGTACTAAAAGATTTTTGAATATGGTGGGATAAATTCTGATAGAATAAGGTGAGCAGGCGCTTAAGCGTGAGCGCAGATTAGGAGGTGCCGCCGAGGGCGCGGGTTTTGGCGGCAACGACGTCTTTGAGGTTGGTGAAAGCCTGGGTATATTGCTTCTTGGCCTCTTTGTTTGCGAATTTGCGGGCGCTGGAGGTCAGTACGGGGGCTATCACTTCGCGCAGTTGTTCTAAAAACCACTCTTTCGCCTTACAGATGCGCTCCTTTAGGACGGGCTGGGCGAGGACGTCGCGGACGGAGGTGGCAGGAGGGGTAGGGGGAGTAGGTTTAGTAGGTGGGGTAGGGGGATTTTCAGCCTCGCCAGTGGGGATGGCGGCCGCGATGATGGCTGCGTATTGCCGGTGGAAACGGTGGAAAACGTCGGTGAGGTCGTGGCTAAAGGTGGTGGCGGCTTTCTCAATCACGGGCACAAAATCCTGTTGCGCCAGTGAGACGTGCTTACTGCAGACATATAGCAGGCTTTGCAGGGCATCTGTGATGTCCTGAAAGGTGAAAAGGCTGTCTAATTCGCTGATAAGGTAATCTGCCTCCAGTCGAGGCAGGTATTGGGCGCAGTGGTTGGAGATTTGGAGCTGGCGGTTCACAAAGGAGTCTACGTCGTGGTCGCAGATGATGGACGAGGAATTGATTTGCGAAGTGAGGACAAGGCCCTCCAGTGTGCGGCAACGGCTCAGCGCCACGTATGCCTGACCGTGGGCGAAAGAATGACTAATATCCAAGATGGCGTGGGGGAAAGTGAGGCCTTGACTCTTATGGACGGTGATGGCCCACGCCAGTCGCAAGGGAAGTTGGGTGAATACGCCGTCTAATACTTCGTGGACGGAGCCATCATCGTCTACTTGGTATCTGATATTTTCCCATTCCATGGGCTTGACATTAATCGGCTGGTCATCGTCCTGGCATATCACGGACACGGAACGACTGTCGATATGACTGATGCGCCCAATTTTTCCGTTGAAGAAGCGGCCGCCCGGGTCGTTTTTCACAAACATCACCTGTGCGCCCTTTTTGAGGGTGATGGTGAGGTCGGTGGGGTAGGAGTTTTCGGGAAAGTTGCCCTCTACGTTAGCCTTAAAGGTGAGGGGCGGTGTGGGCAAGGCGGAGAGCCTCTCTTTATTATATTTGGCGGCGGTGGCGTTGTGGGTGGTGAGGCGTATCCAATCGGCGTTGTCGGGCGGAATAAAATCCGGAATCCATCGAGCGTTGAGTTTGTCGCGCCCCTCGGCGGTGAGCGAATTGGTGCGTATCTGCTGGAGTATTGAGATGAACTCGCGGTCGGCCTGGCGGTAGATGTGCTGCAATTCTATGGTGAGCAAGGGATAATTCTTCAGGGCGTGGGCGGAGAAGAAGTAGGGCGTGTCATAATGATTGCGCAGTATGTTCCATTCGTCTTCTTTTGCCACGGGCGCGAGCTGCTGGAGATCGCCGATGAGCAGCAGTTGCACACCGCCAAAGGGCAGGGAGCTACGGCGGAAGCGGCGCAAGACGCGGTCCACCTCGTCCAGAAGATCACACCTCACCATACTGATTTCATCGATGACGAGCAGTTGGAGCGAGGCGAGCAGTTTTTTCTTCCTATCGGACATGCGGAAAAAGGTGCTCCTATTTTCGGCCTTGTTTTCGCCGAGGTGGATGCCCGGGGCTATCTGAAAGAGGGAATGGAGCGTTACGCCCTGGGCGTTGATGGCGGCCACGCCGGTGGGGGCGGCCACCACGAGGTTTTTGGGGCATTCTTCCTTCACGCGGCGCAGAAATGTGGTCTTGCCCGTGCCGGCGCGCCCGGTGAGGAAGACGCTTTGTGTGGTGTTTTCCACAAAGCGGCGCGCCAATTCCATCTGAGGATTTTTTTCGCTGTTATTAGATTGATTGTTCACGCCACAAAGTTAATCGTTTTCCTCGGGAGAAGATACGTCATCGCCGTTATTCATGCGCGAGAACTCGGGTGCACCGTTATAGGGGAGCTCCACTTCAAACGACATCTGCTCATCGCTGTGGGGAACGCAAAAATCCATCTCTATTTTTACATCGTCATCGTCCACCTCAAGGAGGCTGACGCTATAGAGAATGGCGTTTTGAGTGAGATTGGCATCGAGCATTCCGCTGAAATCCTTTTTGTTGAGGGAACGGGTGTAGATAACGGAGTCGCGCGAGAGCACACTGATTGTGGCCGTGTTGTCGCAGTAGGTCTTGTTGAGAGCCGCGCTCTTTACGTGGGATAAAGAGGCATCGGGGCGGAGCGCGATAATCACGGGATGGGTGGGCGAGGCGTTGAGAGTGTCGGTGGTGGTGCGCAGGTAGGTAATACCGTCTTTTTCGTATTCCGTGGAGGGCACTATCTCGCTTAATTCATCGTCCATTTGGTGGACATCGTTGGCGGGCTTGTTCTTGCATGAGAAAAGAAGAAGGGCGCAAACGGAAAGAGTGAGAATCTTTTTCATATTTGTGTAGGGGAAATTGTTTGTTGCTGGGATTAGGATTGATAGATGATGTGTGGGTGAAGAATCAATTACTGTGATTTTGATAACAAAAGACGAGAGAGCGAGGGTAGGGTAGGACACGATATGGCATGGCCTGAAGACATGGTGCGTAGACGGGGGTGTCGGTTTCCGGCATGAGGTCGGCGGCAGGGAGCGAGGAACGCTCCACAAATGCTTCATCCCATAGATTGGCATCGATAAACAGTTGGAGTGTGTGCGCCCCGCCTTCTATAATCAGCGATTGCAGGCCTTCTTGGTACAGACTGTTGAGAATTTCCTGCGCAGTGAGGGCTTGGTTTTTTAGGGCGATGGGCTTTACGCTGTTTTGCTCTAAATCGGCGAAGCGCTCGGGGTGGTGGGTAAACACCAGTGTGGGGGCGGAGCCGTCAAACAGACGCAGGGTGTGCGGTAATTCGCCGCGCTCGTCGATCACCACTCTCACTGGATTTGGCCCGTCCCAAAGGCGGGTGGTGAGCGAGGGATTATCTTGCGCAGCAGTGAGATACCCCACCATTATGGCCATACGTGAGGCGCGCAGGTGATGGGAGCGGCGGAAGGTCTCGGGCGAAGAGATATTTAGCATAGCTCCATTTTTGCGGCCCATTGCTCCGTCGGCTGTCTGTGCCCATTTCAGGGTGATGAAGGGGCGATGGTGAGTGTTGAAAGTGATGAATCGGCGATTGAGCGCGAGGCATTCTTGTTCCATGACGCCTACCTCCACTTCTATGCCGGCGTCTTTTAACATCTGGATACCGCGTCCGTGCACCTTGGCGAAGGGATCTACGCATCCCACGACTACACGCTTCACACCCTTTTCTATAATGAGTTTGGCGCAGGGCGGTGTCTTGCCGTAATGGGCACATGGCTCCAAAGATACGTAGAGTGTACTGCGTTTGAGTAAATCGGCTTCGTTCTCGTCCTTACTAAAAAGGGCTCTGCTGCCGGAAAAGGCGTGGTAGCGCGCTAAAAACTTGCTGACCGAGGCAAAGGCGTTCACTTCGGCGTGGCCTTGTCCGCATCGGGCGTGGTATCCCTCGCCGATGATGTGGCCATCGCATACAATCACAGCCCCCACCATGGGGTTTGGCGGAGCTCCGATAACTCCGTTGCGTGCTAATTGGAGGCACCGCTGCATATAATGTTCGTCTGTGGTCATGGGGGAAACGTAAGTGGTGATTGAAAAAAGGTATGGGATTAAGAAAAACGGGCCTGTGGCTATTGGGGAAAAAGGAGTAGTTGTTGAGGAGGAAGAAGATTGAAAGAAAGGCGATGATAGGGGGTTACGCCGTGCTGACGTATGCCATCGCGATGCTGGGGAGTGGGATAACCCATATTGTGATCCCATCCATAATAAGGAAAAATGCTGTGAATGTGCATCATATAGTCATCGCGGAATGTCTTGGCGAGAATGGATGCCGCCGCAATGGAGAGGTATTTCCCATCACCTTTCACAACCGTGTGGAAAGGGGTGTCGCTGTATGAGCGAAAGCGATTGCCGTCCACAATGATGTGTTGCGGACGGATATGAAGGAGGTCTAAAGCTCGGTGCATGGCCAAGATGGAGGCATTCAAGATGTTGATGCGGTCTATTTCCTTTGGCGAAACTATGCCCACGGCCCAGGCTTTGGCATCGCGGATAATAATCTGGCGCAAATGATTGCGCTCGTGCGCAGAAAGTTGTTTGGAATCGTTGATGTCGGGATTTTGGTAATCCTGCGGGAAAATCACTGCTGCGGCAAAGACACTGCCGGCCAAACAGCCGCGACCGGCTTCATCGCAACCGGCCTCCACCACATCTTTCATATAATATGATTTCAGCATACTGTCATCGGCTTTGCGCATGGCGGACGTAAGATTGATAATGCGCCCGGCGGGTGGATTTTCTCAATCAAACATCGTGGCTACGCGGCGGATACCGCTCACGAGAGCGTCCACGTCGGCCTCGGTGTTATAGAAAGAAAATGAGGCGCGCACGGTGCCCTCGATGCCATAGTGGGTCATCACGGGCTGGGCGCAGTGGTGGCCTGTGCGCACGGCGATGCCGAGGCGGTCCAGCAGTGTGCCCATATCCAAATGGTGGATATTGCCCACGAGGAAAGAGATAACGGCGTCCTTGGCCTTGGCTTCGCCAAACAATCGCATACCGGAAATGGTGCGCAGTTGATCCATGGCGTAGCGGGTGAGAGCCGTCTCGTATTCACGGATATTATCCATGCCCAGTTGGGTGATATAATCTATGGCCACAGCTAATGCGTGAGCACCCACATAATTAGGAGTGCCGGCTTCAAACTTAAAGGGAGGATCTTCGTAAACGGTCTTCTCAAAACTGACGGTTTTGATCATTTCGCCGCCCCCTTGATAAGGCGGCATTTGTTCCAACCATTTATTCTTGGCGTAAAGGGCACCAATACCCGTGGGGCCGTAGACTTTATGACCGCTGAATGCCAAAAAATCGCAATCGATGTCTTTCACATCTACCACGATGTGGGGAATGCTTTGAGCGGCATCCACCAAAACTGGCACACCTTTTGCATGTGCATAGGCGGTCATCTCCTTTACGGGGTTGATAGTGCCGAGAACATTGCTCACCTGTGTTACGCATACCAATTTGGTGCGCTCGGTGAAAAGAGAATGATAGGCCTGCTGGTCTATCTCTCCGAGGTCGTTAAAGGGAATCACGCGCAGGACGATACCTATCCTGTCGCGCAAGAGTTGCCACGGCACAATATTGGAATGATGCTCCATCTCGCTGACAAGAATCTCATCGCCTCGTTTCAATAACTGGCCGTAACTGGAAGCCACTAAGTTAATGCTCTCCGTGGTGCCGCGGGTGAAGATAATGTCTCTCTCTGTGGGCGCATTCAGAAACGTGGCTACGCGCTTGCGAGCCTGCTCCAATAATTCCGTTGCCTCCACACTGAGATAATGTACTCCGCGGTGGACATTGGCGTTGGATTTGTAATATTCTTCGCGCTCGGCCTCCACCACAACGCTCGGCTTTTGCGTGGTGGCGCCATTGTCTAAATAAACAAGAGGATGACCGTAGACCTTGGTGTCGAGGATAGGGAAATCCTTGCGTATCTTTATTGCATCAAGCATAGTATGTCAGTTTTTGGGCGAACAGATGTAGCAATCGCCGCATGAGCCGTTGCCTAATTGAAAACGTTCCTCCACCATGTGGCTCAATCGGACGCGCAGTGGCAATAATTGTATGCGGTTAATCACATCCATGGCAAAAGCCTGCTGCAAAAGGCGGCGTCCCTCGTCTGGTGAGATGCCGCGTTGAGACATGTAGAAGAGTTGCTGCTCGTCCAACTGCCCTACGGTGGAACCGTGGTTGCATTTCACGTCATCGGCGTAGATTTCCAACATCGGTTGGGTGTACATTCGAGCGCGGGGCGAGAGGCAGAGGTTTGCGTTGGTCTCTAAGGAGTCTGTTTTCTGGGCTCCTGGTTTCACCAAGACTTTTCCTGCAAATGCGCCGCGAGCTTCCCCGTCAAGCACGTATTTATATAACACATCGCTGTGGCCGCGCAGGGCATCGTGCGTAACAATTAGGTTGTTGTCCACGTGCTGTTTGCCATCAGCAATCACCAATCCGGAGCATTGCAACTTTGCGTCATCGCCCTCCATGCGTATGTCCACGGTATGGCGAGTGAGGCCGTTGCGAAGTGTGATACAAGCGTAATCCAAACAGCTATCTCGCCCTTGGCAGAAAGTGGTGGAGCCAAACAAACGATTGTTGGCGGCGGTTTCCTCCACACAATAATACTGCAATCTGCTTCCCTCGCCCAAAAATACTTCGCTCACATCATTGGTAAGGTGGAGCGTGTTTGTGGCGGAATGATCGCATACTAAGATAGCGGCCTCTGCCCCGTCCTCCAGAATAATGAGCATTCGCCTATTGGTCATCAGTGGAATGTTGCCTGCCGTGAGATTAACAATCTGTATGGGATTATCAAGGTGCTGGCCCTTGGGGACAAACAATACTAATCCGTCTTGGCAAAAGAGCGTGTTTAGACTGTTGATGCCGCCCTGTTGCGCTATCGTATTATAATATTTGGAAAAAATATCACCCTTGATGTTGGCAAAATCAATCAAAGAACCCAAGAATACGCCATCCGTACCGTTGGAGTTTATTGGATGCCCTGCAATCTCCGGCATATCGTTGATTTGATAAATCAATGTGCTACCCATATTCGGCACGGCGCAATGGTGTGTCTTTTTTGGGTTGAAAGGAAGGCGCAGGCGGTTGAGGTTGAGGCCGTAATCAGGGCTGAACGCCTCTTGCACGTCGGTATAGCGATAGAGCTCGTCTTTCTTTTGAGGCAGGCCATTGGTTTGCAAACATTCCAAAGCCTTGGCGCGCTGGGCGTTGAGCAACGGGTGTGAGTCTTGGTTTAGGGTGTCGCCCGCCTGCCGGTATAGATCTATGTATTGTTGTGCGCTGTTCACGTTGCGGAATAGATTTAATGATTACTATTCTATTGCGCTGGCGGCATTGTCGGCGCTATTTGAGGAAGACTCTTTCAGCCAATCAAAGCCTTCGTCTTCTATCTTATAGGCTAAGTCTGGACCGCCAGTGCGAACAATACGCCCGTTCAGCATGACGTGGACGATGTCGGGCTTAATATAATCCAGCATGCGCTGATAATGAGTGATACAGATGGCTGCTGTTTGCGGTGTGCGCAGCTTATTGAATCCCTCGGCCACGATGCGTAGGGCATCTACGTCCAAGCCGGAGTCTGTCTCGTCCAAAATGGCAAGCGTTGGCTCCAACACGGCCATCTGAAAGATCTCGTTTCTTTTCTTCTCGCCTCCGCTGAAGCCTTCATTCACGCTGCGGCGAGTGAGAGACGCGTCCAGTCCTACCAAAGCCCTTTTCTCTTTCATTAATTTAAGAAACTCACCGCCGCTGATAGGTTGCTGGCCCAAGTATTTGCGCTTGGCGTTTATGGCGGCGCGCAGAAAATTATTCATGCTTACCCCGGGAATCTCCACAGGAGCCTGAAAAGACATGAAGATGCCTTCGTGGGAACGATCTTCGGCTGGCATAGACAAGAGGTCTTTACCATTATAAACTACTGTGCCCTCTGTAACCTGATAGCGAGGATTGCCCACAAGGACATTGCATAGCGTGCTCTTGCCGGAGCCATTTGGTCCCATTAATACGTGTACCTCACCATCGTTCACGGTGAGGTCTATACCTTTTAATATCTCTTTGCCTTCCACGGAGGCGTGTAAATTCTTTACTTCAAGCATAGGTCTATCTTTTCTTTTTGCCCAATCTCAATCAGCAAACCGCAATCAACCTACAGAGCCGCTAAGGGAAACGGACAAGAGTTTCTGGGCTTCTACGGCAAACTCCATCGGCAGTTTGTTGAGCACATCTTTGGCGTAGCCATTGACGATGAGCGAAACGGCCTCCTCCTGCCCGATGCCGCGTTGGTTGCAATAGAAGAGCTGTTCCTCGGAAATCTTGGAGGTGGTGGCTTCGTGCTCCACTACGCAGGTGTCGTTGTTTACATCTATGTATGGGAATGTGTGGGCTCCGCAGGTATCAGTGAGCAGTAGCGAATCGCAAGAAGAATAGTTGCGCGCGCCATCAGCCTTTGTCCCCATCTTCACTAACCCGCGATAAGAATTCTGGCTGTGTCCAGCACTGATACCTTTGCTCACAATGGTGGAGCGTGTGTTAGGAGCCAGATGTATCATCTTTGTGCCGGTATCGGCTTGTTGATAGTTGTTTGTAACAGCCACAGAATAGAATTCGGCCACAGACCCCTTGCCAGCCAATACGCAACTGGGATATTTCCATGTGATGGCCGAGCCGGTCTCCACTTGTGTCCAGGATAGTTTACTGTTGTCGCCTTTCAGTAATCCACGCTTTGTAACCAAGTTGTAAACACCGCCTTTGCCTTCGCGGTCGCCTGGATACCAGTTTTGCACGGTAGAATACTTCACTTCGGCTTCATTGCCTACAACTATCTCCACTATTGCTGCGTGGAGTTGATTCTCATCGCGCATGGGGGCTGTGCAACCTTCAAGATAAGAGACGTAGCCTCCATCATCGCATACTATTAGGGTGCGTTCAAATTGACCGGTGTTTATGGCGTTGATACGAAAATAAGTGGATAGTTCCATAGGGCAACGTACTCCCTTTGGAATATAAACAAAAGATCCATCGCTGAATACGGCACTATTCAGCGCAGCATAGAAATTGTCGCGATAGGGCACTACCGAGCCTAAATATTTCTTTACCAACTCTGGGTAGTGTTTTACAGCCTCGGAAATAGAGCAGAAGATGATGCCTTTTTCGCGGAGTTTCTCCTTAAATGTAGTCTTGACAGAAACAGAGTCCATCACGGCATCTACGGCCACTCCACTTAAGGCGAGACGCTCATTAAGTGGAATGCCCAGCTTGTCAAACGTCTTCTCTAATTCAGGATCAATCTCTTTCTTTTTGGAATTTTTCTTTTTCCCGCGCGGATCAGCGTAATAAGAAATAGATTGATAGTCAATTTGCGGAAGTTTTACGTGTCCCCACGATGGTTGTTTCTGCGTTTGCCAATAGCGAAACGCATGAAGCCGAAAATCCAGCAACCATTGAGGTTCTTCCTTCTTCTTTGAGATAAGGCGTATGACATCCTCGTTCAAGCCCACAGGGATAATGTCGGTCTCCACATCGGTGGTAAAGCCGTATTCGTAATCCCTGGAGGCTATCTCGCGGATTAAACTGTTATCTTCATTTTCCGGCATTGGTATTCACGTTGTCTTTGTGGTGGCGAACGGGAATAAACACTGTGTCGTCCTTTAGTTCGCCACTTTCTTCAGCAACACTGCGTCCTTCATAGACTGTGTTGCCTAATAATGTTATATATGGGTAGAATAGTGAGGCATCTTTTTTTTCTTCAGATATAATGCCTACATAGGCCATCGCGCTAAACACAAAACTGATGAGCACAAAATATTTCACTAAACCCACAGTTAGGCCCAAGAAAGAATTTAGTGGTCCTGCATGCAGGCCTTTCACTGTACGGGTGAGCATATTTGCTACAACGCTAAGCACTATTGGTACTACCACCCATATAATGATGAATGCCAATAAGCTGCTCATAAATGAAGCTACGCTACCGGAGCCCAGTGCAGGAGTGAAGTATTTGCCCAGTTGACTATAAAATAATATTGCCACGACCAAGCCTACCACTATTCCTGCAGATGAAAAGACCTCTTTGATAAAGCCTGACTTCCAGCCGCGGAATGCGCCCCACAGTAAGATCACCAATATAATTATATCTACCGAAGACATGTACTACAACTTTTGTTTCACCTCTACCTCCTGGAAAGTCTCAATTATATCGCCTTCGCGAATGTCATTGCAATTCACTAATGAGATACCGCATTCAAAGTTTGTGCTTACCTCCTTGACATCGTCCTTAAAGCGCTTGAGTGCATTGATTTCTCCAGTGAACACCACAATGCCATCGCGGATAACACGAGCCTTATTGGTGCGGGATACCTTGCCATCGGTAACATAGGCGCCGGCCACAAGGCCGACCTTGCTGATACGATATACTTGACGTACTTCCAGTTGGGCTGTAACTTCTTCTTTTACAATCGGCTTGAGTAGACCTTCCATGGCTTCTTTTACCTCTTCTATCGCATCATAGATAACGGAATAGAGTCGGATGTCTACGCCATGCTTGTCTGCCTCGGCGCGTGCGCTCTTGCTCGGGCGTACTTGGAAGCCAATAATGATGGCCTTGGACGCTTCGGCAAGCACAATATCGTTTTCGGAAATCTGACCCACAGCTTTATGGATAACGTTCACCTTAATCTTGTCTGTAGAGAGTTTGATAAGTGAGTCGGACAGAGCTTCTACTGAGCCGTCAACATCGCCTTTTACGATGATGTTGAGTTCTTCGACTCCGCCCATGGCAATGCGCGCGCCAATTTCTTCCAAACCGATACGATGTTGTGTGCGGATGCCCTGCTCGCGTTGTAGTTGTAGGCGTTTGGCTGCAATTTCGCGGGCTTCCTGTTCGGTCTCCATCACGTGAAAAGTATCGCCGGCTTGAGGAGCACCGTTAAACCCAAGCAGCGTGGCGGCTCTGGACGGCCCCACTTCTTTGATCTTTCGACCACGCTCGTCGGTGAGGTCTTTTACGCGTCCGTAACATGTGCCGGCGATGACGTTGTCGCCAAGATGGAGCGTACCGTTGCTCACTAGAATGGTTGCAACGTAGCCGCGTCCTTTATCCAAAGAAGATTCTATGACCGTGCCGGTGCCGCGACGGTTGGGGTTAGCTTTGAGTTCCAACATATCTGCCTCTAAAAGCACTTTTTCCAATAGCTCGTTTACGCCAATGCCTTTTTTTGCTGATATGTCTTGACTTTGATATTTGCCGCCCCAATCTTCCACCAACAAATTCATATTGGCTAAAGTCTCTTTTACTTTCTCTGGGTTTGCCCCAGGCTTGTCTATCTTGTTTATCGCAAATACCATTGGTACGCCTGCTGCTTGGGCGTGAGCAATAGCTTCTTTTGTCTGTGGCATCACGCCGTCATCGGCAGCTATGATGATGATTGCGATGTCGGTTACTTGTGCTCCACGTGCGCGCATGGCGGTGAAAGCCTCGTGGCCAGGAGTATCGAGGAATGTGATGCGTCGGCCGTTTTCAAGGGTAACGTTGTAAGCGCCGATATGCTGGGTGATACCTCCCGCTTCGCCAGCAATGACATTAGTTTTGCGAATCCAGTCTAAGAGTGATGTCTTTCCATGATCCACATGGCCCATAACTGTTACTATGGGATCACGAGGCTGGAGATCTTCGGGCGAATCTTCTTCTTCCTGCACAGCTTCTGATACGGATGCACTCACATATTCTGTCTTAAAGCCAAATTCTTCGGCCACCATATTGATAGTCTCGGCATCCATACGCTGGTTTATACTAATCATCATGCCGATACTCATACAAGTTGAGATGACCTTGCCTACAGGTACATGCATCATGCTGGCCAGTTCGTTTGCCGTAACAAACTCTGTGAGTTTCAAAACCTTGCTCTCTGCAGCCTGCTCGTTGGCTTGCATTTCGCGTTGCTCACGGCCTTGCTCCCTTTTCTCGCGGCGATATTTGCTGCCGAAATGGGTCTTGCTGTGCATCTTTTCCTGTGTATTTCTCAAGGCAGCCCTTACGTCTTCGTCAGAGATAGTAGCGCCAACCGCAGGATTTTTCTTGTTGTTTTTGTTGTTCTTTGCGTTTTTTCCGCCTTTCCCGTTTTGATTGTTATTTGAACGAGAATTTTGTTTATTGTTGCCGCGTCCGTCTTGGGTGATAGTCTTTCCAACAGCGTCTATGTC
>CAZQVW010000028.1:0-15798 GCA_964596865.1 uncultured Bacteroidaceae bacterium | reverse complement strand
CACAGTGCTGTAACAATAAGTTAACAGTACTGTTTAGTTATTGTTACAGCACTGTTTAGTTATTGTTACAGCACTGTTAACGATAGTCAAAAGGATTGGATGTGACTTTTATCTCGGGATTTTTGTGAACTATCTCGGGGAAAAATTTTCCAAGCAGGCGGAAACTTTGGTTTAGGTAATGACAAATAATCTTGCGCAGACGGGAAAAATGTTTTACTTTTGCATAGCAATTATTATTAGCAAAAGAAAGAAGGCTGAAAGCGATGTTGTTTAGCGTAAACGCATTAGCACAAGAGCAGAGAACGGCTACACGAAAATAAAGAACGATAATAGAAAATCAAAGCATACCAAAATAAAATCAAAGCATATCAAAATAAAAACAAAGCATATCAAAATAAAATCAAAGCATACCAATAATAAAAACAAAACACATCAACATAAAAAGAATATGGAGAAATACGGATTTATAGACGATATGGTGAAGAAAGATGTGGAGGAAGGACACAACGACGGGCGTGTGCAGACACGTTTTCCGCCGGAGCCCAACGGATACCTCCACATCGGTCATGCCAAGGCCATAGCATTGGATTTCGGTATAGCCCGTAAATACGGCGGTGTGTGCAACCTGCGCATGGACGACACCAACCCCCAGAAAGAAGACACCGAATACGTGGAAGCCATCAAGAAAGACATTGAATGGCTGGGATTCAAATGGGGCAACATCTATTACGCTTCAGACTATTTCCAGAAACTTTGGGATTTTGCTGAAGAATTAATCCGCGAAGGCAAAGCATACGTGGACGAACAGAGCGCCGAACAGATTGCACAGCAAAAAGGCACGCCCACCAAGGCCGGCACTCCCTCGCCTTATCGCAATCGCCCCGCCGAAGAGAGTCTCGCCCTGTTCCGCCAGATGAATTCAGGCTCAATGGAGCCCGGAAAGATGGTGCTAAGAGCCAAGATAGACATGGCCAGTCCGAATATGCACATGCGCGACCCCATCATGTATCGCGTGCTCAACCTTCCGCATTGGCGCACAGGCAACACGTGGAACGCCTATCCCATGTATGACTTCACTCATGGGCAGTGCGATTACTGGGAGGGCGTTACTCATTCGCTTTGCACATTAGAGTTTGTGAGCCATCGACCTCTCTACGACCTCTTTGTGGATTGGGCCAAAACTGCAGGCCACGACGACCAGCCACTTGACGACCACCGCCCCCGCCAGACGGAGTTTAACAAGCTCAACCTTACCCACACGCTCCTTTCCAAGCGCAATCTGCTGATGCTGGTGAAAGAAGGAGTGGTGAACGGCTGGGATGACCCTCGTATGCCGACCTTGAGCGGAATGCGCAGGCGTGGCTATTCGCCCCAAAGCATATTGAATTTCATAGACAAGATTGGTTATACCACCTACGACGCCCTCAACGAGATGGCCCTGCTGGAAAGTGCGGTGAGAGAGGATTTGAACGAGCGTTCATTGAGGGTGAGCGCCGTGCTCCACCCCCTAAAGCTGGTCATCACCAATTATCCCGCCGACAAGACCGAAGCCCTCTCTGCGCTCAATAATCCGGAGCACCCCGAGATGGGGCATCACGATATTCTCTTCTCTCGCGAACTGTGGATAGAGAGAGAGGATTTCATGGAAGACGCACCGAAGAAATTCCTGCGCCTCGGTCCTGGCAAGGAGGTGAGACTGAAAAACGCTTATATCATCCGCTGCCCGGAAGAGAATTTCTGCAAGAAAGACGCCGAGGGCAATATCATAGAAGTGTACGCCGAATATGACCCCGAAACGCTTAGCGGAATGCCGGGTGCCAACCGCAAAATAAAAGGTAAGACCCTCCATTGGGTTAGCGCCGAGCATTGCGTGGATGCCGAGGTGAGAAACTACGACCGCCTGTGGATGGTGGAAAATCCGCGCGATGAAATCGCCAACTATGCCAAGAGCCAAGGCCACGACCGCATCACTATCGATGATATGCGGCCCTATCTCAACCCCAATTCGCTGGAAGTGGTGGACGCCAAGGTGGAAGAATGGCTCACCACGCGCCAACCTTTGGAATATCTGCAATTCCAGCGCATCGGATACTATAACGTAGATCTCGATTCCACACCCCAGCACCCCGTATTCAATAAGACCGTAGGATTAAAAGACACTTGGGCCAAGACAAATAAATAAAAAGCAAAGAATGATCACAAGCCTTGTACAAGGACTGCTGGATAATATCAATTATCTCAGTCTCACCATATTGATGGCAATAGAAAGTAGTGCCATTCCCTTTCCCTCGGAGATAGTAGTGCCCCCAGCCGGATATATGGCCGCAGAGGGCGAATTGAGTTTCCCGTTGGTGATTGTGTTTGCCACACTGGGCTCGATGATTGGCGCATTAGCAAATTATGTGATAGCCTATTTTGTGGGCCGCCCCGTGGTATATAAGTTTGTGGACAGTAAATTTGGGCATCTGTGCTTGCTAAATAGCGAAAAGATGCAGCGCGCGGAGGATTATTTCAATAAACGCGGCGCCGTGGCCACCCTCGTGGGCAGGCTAATCCCAGTAATCCGCCAGCTTATCTCCATCCCTGCGGGTTTGGCCAAGATGAATATGGCCAAATTCCTGCTCTACACCTGTTTGGGCGCAGGCACTTGGAATGTGGTGCTGGCTGCGATTGGCTACAGCCTGCAATCCGTGGTAGACAGGGAGCACCTCACCACTATGGTGAAGGAATACGAGGCACCTATCGTCTACGTCATCTGCGCACTGGTGGCCATTGCCTTGATATACTACTTTGTAAGAAACAGAATAAAGAAAGCGCGCCAATTGAAGCGCAATGATGCGGCAAACCACTATCATAATTGATAGCAAAACCACAACTAAATGATGATGACCATCAAGAATGCAAAATACGAGCAAAGCGCTGTGAGCGTAGACAAATGCCCCACGTCGGACAAGATGGAATTTGCGTTTATCGGGCGCAGCAACGTGGGCAAGAGCAGTCTAATCAATATGCTCACGGGCCACGACAAACTGGCCATCACCTCCTCCACGCCAGGCAAGACCGCCCTCATTAGTCATTTCCTCATAAACGACGAGTGGTACTTGGTGGATTTGCCGGGCTACGGCTATGCCAAACGCAGTAAGACCGATCAAGAGCGCTTTTTCCAGATGATCAACAGTTATGTGATAGAGCGCAAACAGATGGCCAACCTCTTTGTTCTCATCGACGGCAATATCCCGCCGCAGGAGATAGATCTGGATTTTATCCGCTTTCTGGGAGAAGAGGGAGTGCCATTCAGTTTGGTGTTTACCAAGGCCGACAAATCGCGGCGCGGGTCTTTCCCAAAGAGTGTCAAGCGGTTTCTCACACGCCTGAATGAAGAATGGGAGCAACTGCCGCCTTATTTCACAGCTTCCTCCACCAAGCGCCTCGGTCGCCAGCAAATTCTGGATTATATCGATTCCATTCTGCATAACCAGTTCACGCAAAGCTCCACAGAGGAAGCATAATATTCTCTTTACCAAACGTCTATGTTCTCTCACAACGAATACCCGTCAAAGCTGCTGGAACAGGCAGTAGAAGCCTTCGCTTCTTTGCCCGGCATCGGTAGGCGCACAGCCATGCGTTTAGCCCTCCATCTGCTACGACTGGACGAAGAGACCGTAGATCACTTCACAGAAAGCATAAGTGCGTTCCGCCACAACGTAAAGCACTGCAAAGTGTGCCATAACATCTCCGACACAGACATCTGTGCCATTTGCTCCGATTCATCGCGCGATAGCTCGCTCATCTGCGTGGTGGCAAATGTGCAAGACGTGTTGGCCATAGAGCAAACAGGGCAATACCACGGGCTATATCATGTTTTGGGTGGTATTATCTCGCCGATGGACGGCATCGGGCCTGCCGACCTCACCATCAATGCACTATTGGAGCGCGTGGCCTCGGGCAGCGTGAAAGAAGTGATTATAGCTCTGCCCTCCACCACAGACGGCGAGACCACCACCTTCTTCATTTCCCGCAAGATGGCGGCATACCCAAATATCCAACTGTCGGCCATAGCCAGCGGAGTGAGTGTGGGCGAAGAATTGGAGTATGCAGACGAAATCACCCTTGGGCGCTCTATCATCAACCGCGTAAGACTGGAATAACCCAACGCTCTATCTAACAACCTAAATCTCTGTTTACGGCATCAAACATTGCAAATATGAAAACGGCAAGAATTATTTATATAACAGCATGGGGCATCCCTCTTATCATTGCTGCCTTATACCTTGCAGGAACAATAAACGATACCGAGATTCATGTAGATGCAACAACAGAATACGTGCTATCCCTCGCCAGCGTAACCATAACATTGGCAATAGCTTACTTTGGTTTACGCCTGTTCCACTTTAAGTTTATTCGCCAGTATCTAAATTTAGACAACAAGGCGAATAATGAGATGGAAAGCAAGCACTCCGGCCTACGCTCGTATGCAGGTTTGTGCATTGCGAGGGAGGCGGCCATTCTTGCGGTCTGCCTATTAGATTTGGCCACATATTATGTCCTCCATTCCCAATCGCCACTCTATTTGGCGGGCATAATGCTAATTTCACTCCTATTTTGTTATCCCAACAACCATTAATATCATTTCCACCATGAAAGAAGACAGAAACCTCGCCGTTTGGTGGGCATCGCTCACGGTAAGCGAAAAAGAAAGAATTGCCAGTAAGATAGCCAGCAAGACTCTTGGCGGCAAATACGTGCAGGTACGCTATCCCGAATGCTCCGCTCTTTGGAACGAGTTGTCGCAAGAAGAACAGCAGGCCATATACAATCACTGCACCGATGCTCATGGCCTGTTGCTTCAGACTTGGAAAGACGGCCATCCCTTTTCGTGAACTATAGTACTGCCATTAGGCAATAATAGCATGCGTCCAAACGCACAATCGCTATTGAAAGACGGATTCCAACACAAGAAGAATTGAGCCAATGAGCGCTAAAAAGATACTCATTGCAGCTTTTCTGATACTATTATGCAGTATTCAGGAACAAATGGCTTGTGCTCAAGACGATGGCAGTTCTATCGTTTTAAGAGACAGCGACACCGTTGAAAAAGACAGTATGCTCACGCGTGCTCAAATCCGCCAACAGGCACGCAGAAGAATCTATCTTCACATAGACAGCGCCATCAGCCGTCACCAGCATGTAACCACAGACGAACACTACGTGGTACGCCCCACTCCGCAATGGACTTTTCGCCTTAAAACCGAGGGAAGCGGCACTTTTATGCATATACGCTCTTTCAATAAGGATGCGGGCAAAAACGATTACATCATCACATCCGATTATAATCAAAATATCGGCCTTACGGCCAACTACCGGGGAATTTCGGTCTCCACCTCAATAAATCCACTTAAGATTTTAGGAAAATACAGCGACACCGAATTTGATATAAACCATTATAACAATCAATATGGTTTAGATTTTAATTACTCACGCAAGCGCAGACTCAAAGGACACTCGCGTCTATTCGACTACAGCCACAAACAGACACTTGAACACTCGCGCTATCGCCAAACATCCTTAGATGCCTATTGGGTATTCAATGGTAAGCGATTTTCTTACCCGGCCGTATTCAATAATACTTGGATTCAGCGACGCTCTGCCGGTTCAGTCTTGCTCACTGCCACTTATTACGATGCCTTGCTCACCACCAACGGCGAAATAGACATTCTGGAAAAAGACGGACTGACTATGCACCATATGAAACTGCGGTTTTTCACGCTCGGCGGCGGATATGCCTATAACTTTGTGCCCTCACAACACTGGCTTATCCACCTGTCTCTGCAGCCCAGCTTCATGCTTTGGAAATATGCGAGGATTAATTTCATGCCAGACTCTGCCGGTCGCGACCATCACTATACAATGCCTTATTCTTTTTGGAACGGATTTGCTATTGGCAGAATAGGGGTTAATTACGCGTGGCGCAAATATTTTGTGGGGGCAAATGGGGTAATTCGTACCTACCGCCTTGGGCATAGCCGCGGCATCAGTTTTATTTCCACGTCTTGGAAATGCCGCCTATACTTCGGAATGCGAATGTAGATCAGTAATATCGTGCAAGATACTGATAGCCTCTTCAATACTATGCACCCCAGAAATGGCGAGTCGCCTTTTACCGTTGGCCTCACTCATTCTGCAAACTTTTGGATGAGCGTTCGCATAATTCAGCATTCCACCAAAAATATCGCTTTGATAGAACTCGCTACCACTGTTTTGAGGAAGGAAGAGCGACATCGCCCCTTTGCTCAACACAATGCGCTCCACCTGCAAGGATTGGGCCAATCGCCTGGCAATAGGCACTTTCAACAAACCTTCCACCTGAACGGGTAATGGCCCAAAGCGGTCTTTCAGTTTTTCAATGTAATTAGCAAGTTGCGCATCAGTGGAAAGGCCATCTATTTCGCGATAAATCCTCACTCTTTCGTCTTCACCAGGAATATAATCTTGCGGCAAATAAAGCGGCAAGTCTGTTTCAAGAGTAGCTGTCTGCGAAAGAGACGGTAACGTGGAGACAGCTAAGGGCGACTTGTGCACAGTATCCGATACGGAATCTGCTTCCAAGGCCATGACCTCATTTTCGGTCTTCAATTCTTGCATCGCTTCGGAAAGAATCTTTTGATATGTCTCATAGCCCAGATCCGCAATAAATCCGCTCTGCTCTGCACCAAGCAAATTTCCTGCTCCACGTATATCCAAATCTTGCATTGCCAAACGGATGCCACTGCCTAAATCGCTGGTGCTTTCTATAGCCTCCAGGCGCCGCCTACTGTCAGAAGAGAGAGTGGAAAACGGAGGTGTGAGCAAATAACAGAAGCCCTTTCGTTGTGAACGCCCCACTCTACCCCTCATCTGATGTAAATCGCTAAGGCCGAAATTTTGGGCGTTGTCAATAATGATGGTGTTTACATTGGGAATATCAATACCGTTCTCCACTATCGTTGTGGACAGTAGCACATCCGTGTCGCCGTTTATAAAATCAGTGAGAGTCTTCTCGATTTCTGCCGGAGCCATCCGCCCGTGAGCAACCGCCACACTGGCATCAGGCACATACTGATTGATGAGCGACTGAATGTGAGGCAGAGAAGCAATTCGATTCGAAACAAAAAAGACCTGGCCACCTCTACTTAATTCGAAATTAATGGCATCGGCGATTATTTCGTGAGAAAAGGTATGGATCTCCGTATGAATGGGATAGCGATTGGCGGGAGGAGTGGTGAGCACCGAGAGGTCTCTGGCTCCCATAAGGGAAAACTGCAACGTGCGAGGAATAGGAGTGGCCGTAAGCGTGAGGGTGTCTACATTTACCTTCAGTTGCCGCAGTTTCTCTTTTGTGGCCACACCGAATTTCTGCTCTTCGTCTATAATCAGCAAGCCCAAATCCTTAAACTTCACATTTTTGCCCAAAAGTTTCTGCGTACCAATAAGTATCTCTATCTTGCCCTGCGATAATTTTTCGCACACATTGCGAACCTCCTTGGTGGTGCGAGCACGCGACAGATAATCCACAACCACCGGCATGTCTTTTAGGCGCTCTTTGAATGTGAGGAAATGCTGATAGCACAAGATTGTGGTAGGCACAAGCACTGCCACCTGTTTTCCATCTGTGGCAGCCTTGAAAGCAGCCCTAATAGCCAATTCTGTTTTGCCAAAGCCCACATCGCCACACACCAGCCTGTCCATCGGTTGGGCGCTTTCCATATCGTTTTTGATTTCTCGGGTAGCCTTCAACTGATCTGGCGTGTCTTCATAGACAAACGAAGCCTCCAATTCATGCTGCATATACGAATCCGTGCTAAACTGAAATCCCTTTTGCTTACGCCGCTCGGCATAGAGACGGATGAGGTCGCGCGCAATATCTTTAATTTTGGCCTTGGCGCGCTCTTTCATCTGTGTCCACGCGCCAGTGCCCAAGCGAGAGAGGCGCGGCTGCTCTCCCTCGCGTGGTTTATATTTGCTAACCTTGTTTAGAGAATGTATCGAGACATAGACGATGTCGCCATTTTTATAAAGCAATTTCATCATCTCTTGCTCGTGATTGTCTCCGCCTTTCACTCTTACAAGGCCCATAAACTGTCCGATACCGTGGTCTATATGCGTTACATAATCGCCAGGCTCAAAACTATTGAGATCCTTAAGAGACAACGCTATCTTGCCGTCATTAGCATGGGTGTTGCTGAGTTTATAGCGGTGGAAACGATCAAAGATTTGATGGTCTGTGAAAAAACACACCTTAAGGTCATCATCCACAAAGCCGGAATGCAGGGCAATATTCACGGGAGTGAACTTAATGATAGCATTCATCTGCTCAAAGATAGCCTTCAACCTCTCTTGCTGCTTCTCACTGTCGGCCAGAATATAGACCTTATAATTGTTAGTAATATAATCATTTAGCGATTGGCAAAGAATATCAAAATTCTTATGGAAAAGAGGCTGAGGATGGGTGTGGAAACAGAGACTTTCCCCCACATCATTTCTTTTTGGTGAACCAAAAATGATTTTAGGGAAGCGGGAAACTTGTTTTTGAAAATCCTCTTCACGAAGCAACATCCTTTCTGCCGACAATTCCATATCACTGCCCTTCTGCGATTCGCTACGCTCAATCACAGCTTGCCTACTAAATCCTTCTGCATAGGTCTGGGCTATAGTGTCTGCGACATAATCAGGATTGCGCTCCACAAGTATAGTATCCTCCGGCAGAAAATCCAGAAAAGAGACACGGTCGTGGTCTGCAGAAGAGGCCAACATAGGCACAATGACGCCTTTGTCTATCTTTTCCAGCGACAACTGGCTTTGCACATCAAACGTGCGGACACTATCCACCTCGTCACCGAAGAAATCTATACGGAAAGGGTATTCGCAAGTATAGGAAAAGACATCAAGAATACTTCCGCGCACTGCAAATTCGCCTGCTTCATAGACATAATCTTTGCGGCGGAAACCCATATCCAAAAGAGTTTTTTCAATCGATGAGAAATCATAACTTCCGCCCACGCTCAACGAAAGCATGTTGCGATTCAACTTCTTGGAATTAACCACTTTCACAGACAGCGCCTCTGGGTATGTCACCACATAAAGTAGGTTTTCCCTCGTTTCATCAGCAAGGCCTTTTTGAGCATACTGTTTCCTCATTAAGGAAAGCCGGCTAAGCACATTAGTGCGCAGAATTTCGTTGCCAGCATCTACTTGCGCATATTTCACGTCACGTCTGTAAGGGGAAGGGAAAAACATCACATTTTCTTCGCCCCTTAACATCAACAAATCATTATAAAAATAGCCGGCTTCGTCCTTGTCATTCATAACAACCAAGAACACATTGCTATTATCTCCACCGTTAGGAATGGAGCTCAACAAGGCCGCAGTTGCAGACCCCTGCAGCCCATCAAGATACAGTGGCGTAGCGGGCTGTAAGTTATTGATTTTATTAGCAACCGCGCAAGTATTAGTGTTTTTATTGAAAATAGAAAGTAGCTCCTTGGCGTTCATCCTTGTCAATGAGTAGATGTTTCCACGATTTCCTCTTTGCCTTCAATTTAATCTGGCATTAGAGAAATTATTTTTCTTATTATCCATACAGCAAAAGACCACCGGATAAGAATCTGGTGATCTAATAAACTATTATATATAATCCTTATTAAAAAGAAGTGGAGTTCTTTTCAAAAAGGAATTAATTCTGCGCCGGTGTCTGCGATGCAGGAGCCTGAGTGTTGCCAGCTGAGGGCTGGGCGGTATTTTGCTGGGTGGGATTAGGCAATGCGGGAGCAGTGGTCTGGACAGGAGCATTCTCCATCACCGAACCGTTTGTTTGTCTACTGGGCACCAAGTAAGCTGCAGCCACAGAGAGCACCACCATAGCAATGGCAAGCCCCCAAGTGGCTTTTTCCACAAAGTCCGTGGTCTTTCTCACGCCGCCCATGGTGTTAAGATTAGAAAATCCTGCAGCCAAACCGCCGCCTTTTGACTCCTGAATCAGTACAATAAGGCACATCAAAATGGCGGCAAGCACCATAAGGATAATAACTACGCTATACATACTATTGTTGTTCTTTTGTATTTTTTAATTTTACGAGTAATTTCAAGTATCTGATTTGATCTGCAAAGTAAACACTTTTTTTTGGATTAGCCGCGCTCAACACCCGTATAATTTCCAAAGCCTGTGCGTATTTTTGCTGTTTTATATAAATACCGGCCATTGTCTCGGTGAAATATTCGCTTTCCGGAACAGAAGATACACTTTCGTCCGGCGAATTTTCGCCGGTCTCGGTAAGAGTATTTCTGATGGCTTCTACAGTAAACTCGTTGGCAGGCACAGAATCATGCGAAGCATCATGTGGGGCATCGTGATGAACTTCGCTTTCAGACTGAGGCGCACTCGGGATAGTAGCAGTCTCTTCCTTATTAGGCGCGAGAATACGGGGTTCAGCGACGGAAGATTGAGATATATTTTCCTTTGACGGTGTATCAACTTGTTGGGGAGCAGATTCAGAGGAAGCTGCACTGATAGAAGCGACCTGTTCGTCGCCATCAGACGGATAATCAGGCAATCCCTCCAAATATGCGGAATAATCCGACGAGGGATCGGCCGGAGAAAGGGAGCCGGATTGCGGAGATTCGGGCAGAGAATGAAGGAAAGAGTCGATAAGCACAAGAGTGCGGTCGCCATCTTTCGAGGCGGCATCGTCATCGCCGTCAATCTCGTGGCTTGAAATCGCATAATTGAGCCCTTCCACCATATCAAACAGCACCGACCTATCTGCCACCAACACAGCATATTTTTTAAGCATCTCACCAAACTGTGAATCATGCACCTTATACAAATTCTGCAAAAGGAGAAGATAGAGAGCCTGATGATATGGATAGCGCTCTATGGCCCGCTTAAGCAAGTCCACAGTAGCACGATTCATGCGCTCGGGGTTACGTATGAGCTCCACAGCAGAAGATATATCGGTTTGCTGCATTTGGGAAGAGGTGTTTTGTGTTATGAATGTTCTTAACTGATGGCGATAGCAATCCATTGACCATTACCAATTTGCCACCGTAGCGTTGAAGATTTGGTCTACAATATCGTTTATCATCTGCGTAACCAAATCTTCCTGCACAGCCGACAACTGTTGGCGCGCATCATATTCGGCCGTGGCAGAGAAGCGGCGCTCGAAATCGTCCGCGTGTTTTTTATTGTTCACAAAGCGCACGTTCACCGTCATTTTCAACTGCGTCTGATTGGCGTAGCCATCGGCAGAGACGGCCTTATTAAACTGGCTGTACTCCACAATCTCGCCAGACAGCAGAAGGTCGCCGTTGCGCTTCACCTGCGACAGTTTGGTCTGGCGCGAATAGATGTCGGAAAGCGAGTTATTAAACATTGAATGCATCGGCGCCCACACATACGCGGAACGTAGCGGGAAATCTGCTATCTGGATAGTGCGTGTGGTGGTATAGTCTATAGATGCACCATTAAACTTATAGCTCACGCTGCAAGAACTCAACACCAAGCACAGCGTGCATACCAGATATTTCACTCCCTGATTGCGGAGCATCGTCAGGCGCTTCCGCAAGTTCCGCAAAAGGTCGCTAATCCTACCCACACGATTAAGGCGAGGCCCACTATGTATGTAGTTCCACTTATCTGACATCCTCCAATCCATATTCTTTGATATAGCGATACAGAGAGCGCTCACTGATATGCAATTGCTCTGCCGTTTTCTTTCTGGAACCTTGATTGCGGCGCAGGGCATCGCGGATTACCTCCTTTTTCACGTCCTCCATAGTCTCTTCCGATTCTGCGTCCACGTATTCAAAGTCATCCGTGCGCTCGGCAACAGTGGATTTGGCGGGAGCCGGCAATGAAGGCAGCGACTGGAGTGGCTGCAAACCGGTGCGGGGTTTGGCAATATGGAGATTGGGCTTGCCCAACTGGTTACGAAGGTCGGCAAGATCTTGCTCCACCCCTCTCAGCTCCTGAGTAAGCTGGGCCATATAGGTATATATCACAGTGCGCTCGCTTTCAAACCCCTGTTCTCCGCTCGACACGATTCCTCCGCTCACATCCTGCTGTTGCGGCAAGTATTGCTTCAAAATCTCTGGGGTGATCAAGCGCTGGGGAGCAGTGATAGACATGCTTTCCGTGAGATTGCGCAACTGACGAATGTTTCCGGGCCACGAATATTCGCGCATCATCTTGGCGGCATCGGGATTCAGCCGGATAACATCCTGCATCTTATATTTCTCTGCGGTCTGAAGAGCGAAATTCTTGAACAGCAATTCTATGTCATCGCCCCTATCTCTCAATGGCGGGATATTAACACTCACCACATTGAGGCGATAGTAGAGATCCTCCCTAAACTTGCCTTCGCGTATGGCACGGGGCAAATTCATATTGGTGGCAGCCACAAGGCGCACATCGGTAGTCTTCACCTCATCAGACCCCACAGGGATATACTCGCCTTTTTCCAGCACGCGCAAAAGGAGCGCTTGAGTAGTGAGCGGGAGCTCGCCCACTTCGTCCAAAAACAGTGTGCCTCCATTGCATACAGAGAAATATCCCTCCCTATCATCGGTGGCATCAGTGAAAGCGCCCTTCACATGCCCGAAAAGTTCTGAATTGATTGTGCCCTCGGGTATAGAACCACAGTTGATAGCCATAAACCGCTTGTTCTTGCGGCGACTATTGTCGTGAACAATGCGGGAAATCACATCTTTGCCCACACCGTTCTCGCCCAGAACAAGGATTGTGAGGTCGGTAGGAGCCACAGTGAGAGCAATCTCAAGAGCGCGATCCAATGCCTCGCATCTGCCCACCACACCATACCTGGCTTTTATTGCTTTTAGGTCTGTCTTCATCAATCATTCAGGAAAAACGAATGCAAAGTTAATAAAATTATCTCATACAGCCAATGATTAGCTTACGAGGATAATGGCTAAAGAAAGCCACGGCAATAATCGTGGGCAAATGGATTCCGCATCTCTACCTTATATAACTATGGGTCAGCAAATATCAGAAAGTCAGCTCCAGCTTAACCCTCCAGCCCCACTTCTTGGCATCCGGCAAATAGAGATAATTCAAGCGGCGCACGGCCTGCACCTGCAGTATCTTGAAAATATTATACACACCGGCGTAGACTTCCACATAAGGTTTGTTGTTTTCCATCAGATAAGAGGAATACTCAAACGAACCATCGTGGCGGAAGTGGCCGGGGAAATAATAAAGGCGGGAATCATTAGGATTAAGCCAAGGATTATTCTTATCACTGAGGTCGCCCCACAATACATTGCATCCCAGCACCTCTCTCCATTTCAGTTTGCGCAGAAGCGGCACGCGATTAAAGAGTTTGCCATTAAGGTCCCAGTTGATAAGCAGCGAGGCGTAGCGGTCGTTGAGGAACTCCATGTTGTTGAGCATACAAAATGTGTTCTTATAGACCACGTATGAGAGATTGGCCGCCGGCATAATGAGCAGCGGATAAGGCACTTTGCTCCATTGCACTCCGCCCTGCAGATAAAAATCCATCTTGCCCCATGCCGATGGCAGCCACCAGCGTTTATAAACAGACGCCTCCGTGAAATGATAAGTATGCTCGCCGCCAAGCAGTTTCAAGCCGAAAGTATGATATAGGGAAAAGATTGGGGCTTCATGGTTCACCAATATGCGGCGCTGTTTGGTGTTCACATATTTAGCTCCGGGGGTAAAGGTGAGGCCAACGCGCAAATCAGTGGTTTGGAAATAGCGATTATAATCGTCCTCATTCTGAGAAGGATTTGGCGCACCATTTAATTTCTGATAGAACAAGGCGCCAACGGCTTCATCCCTCTCTCTTTGCACACGGGCATCGAATTTCAATCCGTTCATCCACTCCTTTTGGTAATTCACAGCCACACGCCGGAAATACATCATCTGGTCTACTTTCCTCACCTTGAAAGATGTGAAGACATTGTCCTTATCCGTAACGGCAAATTTGTCGGAGGGCGACATCACGTCCGTTTGCGCGGAGACGGATAGGTTGTTGAGCGGAAATTCTGTGGCGGAATAGGCCCGCTTATTGAAAGAATAGGTCAGTTCGCCCATTCCTTTCACTCTCTCGTCCTTAAAACCGTATGCCACATAGCCCTTAGCAAAGAGATGCGGGTTGAGATTGGCGGTAGTCTGGGCGGAAGCTCTCAATCGGAAGCCATCGATAAAATTATGTGAGAAGATAGTGTTTACCGGCCCGAAGTCTATGAGGTTAGGGTGCTTGGGGTCGGAGGATGTCTCCACATAATTCTCCACAAAAGCCTTTAACACAAACAGTGCTACGTTGAAATGTTTCACACTTTGGATTTCGTGCACCATATCCGGCATTGTGGCTTCGGCGCGCGTGAGCGTATCCAACCTGTTCTTCACCCAGAAAGTGTCCTTGCGCATCTGGGCGTTAGGATCAATGAGCTCATTGCCGCCAAAGCGGAAGTCCTTGTCGGGCAAAGCGGCAGTGGAATAGTTGGAGAAACGATTGGTGAGCTGCACCTGCATTCTGGCCACGTCCATGATGGCGGACAGCTGCACCGTCATCTTATTACTCTCCATCACTTGGTCGCCGGAGGGCAGAGAAAGGAACTGCTGGTCCACATTCAACTGCTCCACGAAATTCACATCACTGCTATGAGGGATAAGCAACTTGGTTTGGCGGACACGATAGGTGCTATCGGCCATAATATAGAGTGAACCGGAAAAACCGAAATCCTGCGGGTTATTGGGCGTGAACGTAACCTCGATACACTTGTCGCCCTCCACATCCACGGTATCCTGAATGAAATAGCGATAGAAAGAGATGGCATTACGGGTGGAGATAGGCGAAATAAACTGGTGGCGCAACAGGCGGATATTGTCATCATATATATTGACATCGGTAAAGCAATCGGCCAAGATGGTATTCAACACCTCGCCAGAGGTAAAGAATTTCTGCAACCCTTCCTCGCGCTTACCGGTGATGACAGTAAGCTCTTTCTCGGGGTTCTTTCGCCATAGTTGGCGGGAAGTCTGCTCCTGAAAGGTGATAGGAAGAATTCTTTTGCCCGTCTCGGGGCATACCTCCACGTGTTTTTCCATGAAGGGAAAGTTCTTGAAAGCACCATCGCGGAACGTATTGGGATTGACATCGTTGAAAGAGAATGTCAGTTTGCGATAGAGGTTGTAGGAGAAGTAAGGGTGGCGATGAAAGTCGGTTTGTTTTTTTGCCTTAATCACCTTTTTCATCAGCTCCACCGCAGGATTATTTTTGCGCGAGTATTTCTGGCGGTGACCCTTCACTGTAGTGCCCTTTAGGGTGCGCGTCTGCTCATTGAGCTTCACATTGAGCACCGTGGTATGCGATGTAATCTTAAAGGTCTGCTTGTCAAAACCCAAGAAAGACACTGCCAGTGTCTTTCCGGCATGGAGCGGCAAAGTAAAACGCCCGTCAGCATCAGTATTCGTGCCCACCGGCATTCCTTCGTAGAACACATTTGCCCACATCACGGGCTCGCCGGTATCCAAGTCAGTTACCCTACCGGTAATAGTCTGTCCCAAAACACATAGGGGCATCAACACGGCCAACAAGCCCAATATTATTTTTTGCATTATAGATTTCTTTATTTGTATCTGCATTTGAATGTAGCAATGCCACACTCTATTTTACAGTATCTGCGTCGGAGCGTAGCAATGACACACTCTATTTTACAGTATTCTGCAACGGAATGTAGCAATGCCACACTCTATTTTACAGTATCTGCGCCGGAGTGTAGCAA
>CAZQVW010000027.1:0-15849 GCA_964596865.1 uncultured Bacteroidaceae bacterium | reverse complement strand
ATGTAAAATACAGTTGCATACGCATAAAGCATGGTTGCGTATATGTAAAACACGGCTGCATACGCATAAAGCATGGCTGCGTATATGTAAAACACGGCTGCATACGCATAAAGCACGGCTGTGAACATTATAAACACGTGAGCGCATATTATTAGCAAGAGCGCATACATTATAGACACGAGTACATATACTATAAAGAGGGGCGCATATATATATAGTACGTGCGCGTACATAATTTAATTGACTATGAATATACAACAGATAATCACCGAGGCGACCGTAAAGGCTGTAAAGGAACTCTACGGAGCCGATGTGCAAGGCGCACAGATACAGTTGGGCGCCACCAAGAAGGGGCAGGACGGCCAGTTTACCATCGTGGTATTCCCGCTGTTGCGCATCTCCAAAAAGAAGCCGGAGGACACTGCCCAAGAGATTGGCGAATGGCTCACAAAGAATGTAAAAGAGATTGGCAAATACAATGTGGTGAAGGGCTTTCTCAACCTGTCGCTCAACGAGAGCGTATGGGTGGAGACGCTCAACCACATGGCCGACACCAAAGACTTTGGCCTGAAGCCGGTAACGGACAAGAGTCCGCTGGTGATGATAGAATACTCATCGCCCAACACTAATAAGCCCCTCCACCTCGGGCACGTCCGCAACAATTTGCTGGGATGGTCGTTGGCGCAGATTCTGCAGGCCAACGGTAACAAGGTGGTGAAAACCAACATTGTGAACGACCGCGGTATCCACATTTGCAAATCCATGTTGGCCTGGCTAAAGTGGGGCAACGGCGAGACACCCCAGTCTGCTCACAAGAAAGGCGACCATCTGATTGGCGATTATTACGTATTGTTTGACAAGCATTATAAAGCCGAGGTTTCGGAACTGACAAAGCAATACGAAAGTGAGGGCATGAGCGCCGAGGCTGCCGAAGAGAAGGCCAAGCAGGAGGCCCCGCTGATTAAGGAGGCCCACCAGATGCTGGTGAAATGGGAGCAGGGCGACGCCGAAGTGAGGGCATTGTGGAAGAAAATGAATAGTTGGGTCTATGAAGGATTTGACGAGACATACAAGGCTCTCGGCGTCAGTTTCGATAAGATTTATTACGAATCCGACACCTATCTTGTGGGCAAACAGGAGGTGGAAAAGGGCCTGAAGGAGGGCCTGTTCACTCGCCACGAGGATGGCTCCGTATGGGCCGACCTCCGCTCCAAGGGATTGGACGAGAAACTGCTCATTCGCTCGGATGGCACCTCCGTATATATGACGCAGGACATTGGCACCGCCAAGCTCCGCTTCCAAGATTATCCTATCGACAAGATGATTTATGTGGTGGGCAACGAACAGGAGTACCACTTCAAGGTGCTCAGCATCCTGCTGGACGAATTAGGATTTAAGTGGGGCAAGGATTTGGTGCATTTCTCCTACGGAATGGTGGAGCTGCCCAATGGCAAGATGAAGAGCCGCGAGGGGACGGTTGTGGACGCAGACGACCTTATCGCACAGATGATTGACAGTGCCAGACAGACCAGCGAGGAATTGGGCAAGTTTCAGGACATGAGCGAGCAGGAGCGCCAGGAGATTGCCCGCATCGTGGGCATGGGCGCATTGAAGTATTTCCTGCTGAAGGTGGACCCCCGCAAAAATATGCTGTTCAATCCTGCTGAAAGTATTGATTTCAACGGAAATACCGGGCCGTTTATACAATATACGTACGCGCGCATCCGCTCTGTGTTAAGGAAAGCGGAGGAGGCCGGCATCACTATTGCTCATGCCGACACGGATGCGCCCGTGAATGAGAAAGAACAAGAATTGATTCAGAAGCTCGGCCAATTCCCCGCCACGGTGGAGCAGGCCGCAATGGAGTATGCCCCCAGTCAGATTGCCAATTATTGCTATGAGTTGGTAAAACTGTTTAATCAATTCTATCATGATTACAGTATCCTCAACGAGCCCGACGCCAAGAAGAAAACTCTCCGACTGATACTGGCCCTGCAGGTGAGCACTGTGGTGAAGACCGGTATGCGTCTGCTGGGCATTGAAGTGCCAGAGAGAATGTAGAATCTCTATGGGCAAAGCCAAGCAGAAATACTATGTGGTTTGGAGCGGTCTGAAGCCCGGCATCTACCTCACGTGGGCGGAATGTGAGCAACAGGTGAAGGGCGTGCAGGGCGCGCGCTATAAGGCTTTCCCCACGATGGCCGCCGCCCGCCAAGCATTGGAGGCAGGGGCGCCGGAAATAATCAAAAAAACTGGCGACAAGCTCATAGACTCCCATCAAAAGGCGCAGGCAGCCTCGCTCCGCCACAATAGCGAGATTATCCAGGACGCCTACGCCGTGGACGCGGCGTGTAGCGGCAATCCCGGGATGATGGAATATAGGGGCGTGGACGTGAAAAGCGGAATCCAGTTGTTTCACTTCGGCCCTGTGTGGGGCACGAACAACATTGGCGAGTTTCTGGCCATTGTGCACGCGTTGGCCCTGCAAACGCAGCAGGGAACGACGTTTCCCATCTACAGCGACAGTCGCAACGCCCTCTTATGGATTCGCGCCGGCAAATGCCGCACCAAGCTGGCCCACACGGAAAAGACACAGCGCGTATACAACCTGATTGAGCGCGCCGAAGCCTGGCTGAAAACCCACCATTGGCAGAATTTCCAAATTCTGAAATGGCATACTTCCCGTTGGGGCGAAATCCCTGCCGATTTCGGCAGAAAATAAGGGGCGAGACCATGGTATTGAAATTTGTTCTGCGCCCCCGATAATCGCCCCAAACAATTCCAGCTCCCTCCTCAAGCCTCCGTCTATCGACCGGCACCAATATTAACGCCACCTCACACCACCCATACTCACCTCAATAATGAAAGACTTCTTCCAATTGATGAGCAATTACTTCCTGCGATATAAACGATTTATCGTTGGAACGTTTGTTTTCAACATACTGGCCGCCCTGTTCAATGTGTTTTCCTTTACGGTGCTGTTGCCCATACTCCAAATCCTGTTTAAGGTGAACAACGTGCGCTACCACTTCATTGAATGGGGTACGGGCGACTTACTGGAGACGGCCAAAAACAACGGTTACTATTTTTCGCAAGAGATGATTGACGCCTACGGCCCCGCCACCACACTATTATTGCTCGGGCTCATCCTTGCGGCGCTCACCCTGCTGAAGACCGGCACGTATTTCGCGGGCTCGGCCTGCCTGATGCCACTAAGAACCGGAGTGGTGCGCGACATCCGCGCGGACATCTACCGCAAAATCCTAAGGCTGCCGCTGTCCTTCTTCTCCGAGGAGCGGAAAGGCGATATTCTCGCCCGCGCCAGTACGGACGTGAACGAAATCGATTCCTCCATCACCTCTTCGCTGGATATGGTAATCAAAAACCCCATCTTTATCATCATCTACCTCGCCACACTGCTGGTAATCTCGTGGCAACTCACGATATTCACCCTATTGGTGGTGCCGTTTATGGCGTTGGGCATCGGGCGCATCGGCAAAAAGCTGAAACAAAAGAGCCTCTACGCCCAATCCAAATGGAGCGACGGTATTTCCCAGATAGAAGAGACGCTGGGCGGATTGCGCATCATCAAGGCTTTCATCGCCGAGAAGAAAATGGACCGCCGTTTCGAAAAAGTGAACAATGAATTTCGCAATGCTTCGTTGAAGGTGGCCATACGCCAGAGCGCCGCCCACCCCGTGAGCGAATTTCTGGGCACTTGTATGATTGTGGTGGTGCTGTGGTTTGGCGGTTACCTCATCTTTTCTGGCAGTTCGCCCATTGATGCCAGTACATTCATATATTATTTGGTAATCCTCTACACTATCCTTCAGCCGCTCAAGGATTTATCGAAAGCGGGCTACAGTATTCAGAAAGGTATGGCCTCGATGGAGCGTATCAACAAGATTTTGAAAGCCGATAACCCCATCAAGGAACCCAAGAACCCCGTGGTATTGAAGAATATGGAGCAAAGCATAGAATTTAAGCACGTGTGCTTCAGCTATACCGAGGGACACGAAATTCTCCACGATATCAACCTCGTTATTCCCAAGGGGAAAACGATTGCATTGGTGGGACAGAGCGGTTCGGGCAAGTCCACGCTGGTGGATCTCATTCCGCGCTATCACGATGTCTCCTCCGGAGCAATTTCTATCGATGGCCACGACATCCGCACGCTCTCAATCCGCTCGCTGCGCTCGCTGATTGGCAATGTAAACCAGGAAGCCATCCTCTTTAACGACACGGTGTTTAATAATATCGCCTTTGGGGTGGAGCACGCCACACAAGAGCAGGTGGAACAGGCGGCGCGCATTGCCAACGCCCACGATTTCATCATGGAGATGGAGGACGGATACAATACCAACGTGGGCGACCGCGGCTGCCGCCTTTCGGGAGGACAGCGTCAGCGTATCTCCATCGCGCGAGCCATCCTAAAGAATCCGCCTATCCTCATTTTGGACGAAGCCACCTCCGCCCTCGACACAGAGAGCGAGCGATTGGTGCAGGAGGCCCTTGAAAGACTGATGAAGACGCGCACCACCATCGCCATTGCCCACCGTCTTAGCACTATCAAGAACTCCGATTGCATCTATGTGCTCCATGAGGGCCGCATAGTGGAGAGCGGCACCCACGATGAGCTCATTGCTCTGGGCGCCTATTACAAACGCCTGCACGATATGCAGCAACTGTAAAGCAATTGCCGCGATAATTGGAAAAAGTGATATAACTGTTGAAGCGCTTGTCGCAACAATAAAAGAATGTGATATAACCAGTTGGTGCGCTTGTCGCAACAATAAAAGAATGTGGTATAACCAGTTGGTGTGCTTGTCGCAACAATAAAACCTTTCTGACCATGAGGCGCCGTTTAGTCTTCTTATTGAAATTTCTATTGGTCATGCTGATATTATTTGGCGTGGCGAAGGTGGTGTTTATGGTCTACAATACGGAGGAGAGCGGTTTCAGTCTCTCCGATGTGGGCGCAGTATTGCTCCACGGTTTGCCGCTCGATGTTTCCACGGCCCTCTATCTGCTGATTCTGCCGTGGACTGTGTGCGTGGCGTCCGTATGGAAAAAAGGACGGTGGCCCCAGCGCGTGCTCATCGTCTATGGATGGGTGGTGGCCGCGTTGTTGGCGTTGATATTGGTGGGCGATTGTGCTCTATACGAGTTTTGGCAATTCAAATTAGACGCCACCATATTTAATTATATTTTCTCGCCGCGCAGTGTGGTGGATAGCGTGTCGGGATTGTTCTTGTTTGTGGGGCTATTGGCCGTGGCAATGCTGACCATTGTGATAGGAATAGCGATTATGGGTATTGTCAGAGGTGCGTTTGGCCGCTGCCGCCGCAAGGTGCGCACCACAGTAGTGTTAGTCCTATTGTTGCCACTGATGTTTCTGGGCATTAGGGGCGGAGTGGGCCGCAGTACGATGAATGTGGGCAGTGTCTATTTCTCCAGCAACCAGTTTCTCAACCATTCCGCTGTCAATCCCGCATTTTCATTGTTGGCTTCGTCTATTAAGGTGGAGGATTTCCACCGCCTCTACCACTTTATGCCGAATAAGCAGGCCGATGGCCTCTTCCATTCCCTCCATTATTCCACGGCCTCCACACCGCCGGCTCCATTGCTGCGCACAGAGCGGCCAAATATCGTCCTATTTATTTTGGAAGGCTTCGGCGCCAACTTTGTGGATAGTTTGAGAACTGCGCCCGCCGAGAAAAATGTGCCGCCCATGGGCTTTGCCACGCCCCAAGGCCTCATGTCGAATATCACGCCCAATTTCAATTCCCTTTGTGGCGAGGGCGTTCTCTTCACTCACTGTTTTGCCAATTCCTTCCGCACCGACCGCGGCATTGTTTCCGCCCTAAGCGGGTATCCGGCCTTTCCGGATTTCTCTATTATGAAAATTCCGGAAAAGAGTCGCTCACTGCCCTCGGTGGCAGCCTCATTGCGCTCGGCCGGTTACTCCACATCATACCTATACGGCGGTGATATTAATTTCACTAACCAGAAAAGCTACCTCCTATCCACCGGTTTCCAAAAAGCCGAGGGCGATTTGATATTCCCGCTCCACGTGAGGCGCACCCATTCGTGGGGAGTGGCAGACCATATCCTTTTGGACACACTCTATCACCGCATTGTTAATCTGTCTGCGGCCAATTCCTCTGCCACAGCCTATGCGGGCGCGCCCTCTGCCGCCCGCGCCACTGGCAAAAAGGTTGATACAGACGGAACGCCGTTCTTTATCACCTGTCAGACGCTCTCCTCCCACGAAGATTGGCGCGTGCCCTATTCCCGCTTCCCCAACGACCAGAAGGCCAACGCCATCTCCTATGTGGACTACCACATCGGGCGCCTTATCCGCAGGTTGAAAAAGACTCCCTATTGGGATAATTTGCTGCTTGTATTTGTGGCCGACCACGGCATCGCCTATCCCAACGGGCTCACCGAGACCAATGTCAGTAGATGCCAGATTCCTTTGCTCTTTGCGGGCGGAGCAATCACAAAACCCGCGAAGATTACTTCTGTTTGCAGTCAGAGCGATTTGCCCGCCACGCTTCTGGGACTATTAGGCTTGAACCACGAGGATTTCCGCTTCAGTCGTGACGTGCTTAGCCCTAATTATTCCTATCCCAGTGCCCTCCACACGTTCGGCAACGGGTTTACTTTCATCGATTCCACTGGTGCCACCGTCTACGACCTCCGTTCCTGCCGCGTCATCACCACCATCGGCAATTCCAAGCTCACCAATCGCCGCCTCCATTTAGGTGAGGCCCTTCTTCAGACCCAAATCCGCGATTTCGACAGGAAGTAACTCGGTTTGTTGCCCCTCAATATTGCCCCACGATTCTTTTTAACGCGAACACATCGCGCTTTGGCTTCTGCCACATAGCATGGGGCATTCAAATTCCCGCGACAAAGAAATTCCGAAGTGCATCTTTGATTTTTGTAAATCGCATCTCGCCAGTATTTCAGACGAGAGTCCCGTTAGCCTCTGCTTGCGGGGCGATTGTCGCAGTTTCTATATATGAAAATAAATCGTTACCTTTGCGCTTGATTATGGAAAGAGAACTCCAGCACACGCATAGCGAAAACCAATATACATATATTCTGCGCCACATACATACCGGATACAAAGTACGGGGAGTAAACGTGAGCTTGCTGGGCGATATGAATGCCTCATTAAGGACAGGTGAGCTCACATGCTTGATAGGCGTGAACGGTGCCGGCAAGTCCACCCTCCTGCGCACGATGGCCGGATTGCTTCGTCCGCTGAACGGCTACATTACATTGATGGACAAACCGCTGAGCGCCTATTCACCGCAGGAATTGTCGAAAACGGTGAGCGTGGTATTGACCGATGAGATACCCGAACAGGACCTTCGGGTGTTTGAGACGGTAGCCATGGGCCGTATGCCTTATACCGGTTATTGGGGCAGCCTCGGTGATGAGGACATCAAGAAAGTGGACGATGCCTTAAGGCTGGTGGGCATGAATGATTTTGCCCAGCGCCGCCTTGGGTCGTTAAGTGATGGCGAAAGGCAGAAAGTGGTAATCGCAAAAGCCTTGGCGCAAGACACAGAGGTCATCCTTCTGGACGAGCCGGTGGCTTATTTGGATTTTCCCAGTAAGGTGGCTACGCTCCGACTGCTTAAGCAGGTGGCCAAACAGACCGGCAAGTCCGTCCTGCTCTCTATCCATGACATTGAGCTGGCCTTGAAGATTGCTCAAAGGCTGTGGATATTGCAAGGCTCCGAATTTATTGAGGGCGAGCCCTCCGCATTGGCGATAGAGGGCAAGGTGGATTTTCTGTTTGGCGGAGAAGGCATCTGTTTCAATAGACAAACACTGCAATATTCCATCAGTGAGGAGGATTAAATCCCACCTGCTAATAAAAACGAAAAAGAAAAACAAATGATTGTCTGTATAGCGGAGAAGCCATCGGTGGCCAGAGATATTGCTCATGTTCTGGGCGCCACTCAAACGCATCAGGGCTACATTGAGGGCAACGGCTATCAGGTAACTTGGACGTTTGGCCACCTCTGCGAACTGAAATACCCCGAAGATTACTATCCCCAGTGGAAACCGTGGAATCTTAGTCAGCTCCCAATGCTGCCGCGCCCGTTTGGAATCCGCCTAAAACAAAACGATGGCGTACAAAAACAGTTTGATATTATCCGCACGCTGATGAAAGCCGCCGATATGATTATCAACTGCGGCGATGCCGGGCAGGAGGGTGAACTGATTCAGAGGTGGGTGATGCAAAAGGTGGGCATTCACTGCCCCGTGAAGCGACTGTGGATCTCATCGCTGACAGAGGAATCTATCCGCGATGGGTTCAACCATTTGGAGGACGCCTCGCAGCGCGATTCGCTCTATCAGGCCGGATTGTGCCGCGCCATCGGCGATTGGGTCTTGGGTATGAACGCCACCAGGCTATACACACTGAAATATGGCAACCACGACCGCAAGTCGCCACCCCTTTCGGTGGGGCGGGTGCAGACCCCCACGCTGGCTTTGATAGTGGCGCGGCAAAGGGAGATAGAAAATTTTGTGGCGGAACCATATTGGGTTTTGGCTACAGTGTATAGAGACACACTGTTCACCGCGCAACAGGGCAAGTATCTCAAGCAAGAAGAAGCGCAAAAAGCCCTTGAGAGCGTAAAAGACGCCCCTTTCGAGATTACCTCTGTGGCTACCAAGCGCGGAAAGGAAGCTCCGCCGCGCCTTTACGACCTCACTTCGCTGCAGGTGGATTGCAACAAGAAGTTCGGATATTCGGCCGATGTAACATTGAGCCTTATCCAGAGTCTGTATGAGAAACACGTAACCACTTATCCGCGCGTGGACACCACCTACCTAAGCGATGACATCTATCCCAAATGCCCCAAGGTGCTGGAGGGCATCGCCCCGCAATATCAAGAATTGATGACGCCCCTGCGCGGCAAGAAACTGAAGAAGAGCAAGAAGGTGTTCGATACATCTAAGGTTACCGACCACCATGCCATCATCCCCACGGGAGTGCTTGTCCCAAACCTCACAGATAAGGAGCGCCGTGTGTTCGACCTCGTGTGCCGCCGCTTTATCAGTGTGTTCTACGACGACTGCCTGTTTGATACTACCACGGTGGAGGGCAAAGCTGCCGCGGTGAAATTCAAAGCACAAGGCAAACATATCGTGGAGGAGGGCTGGCGCGCCGTCTATAAGCACGATGCCAAGCATGGAGACGAAGACGACGACCGCGCCGATGACGACCTAATAAAAGACGGGGGCAATAACGCCAAAGATGGGGCCAATGGCAATAAAGATGATGCCGAAGAACGCCTATTGCCCGATTTCCAGAAAGGCGAGAGCGGACCACACAATCCGCGTCTTA
This sequence comes from uncultured Bacteroidaceae bacterium, assembly GCA_964596865.1. Taxonomy (GTDB): domain Bacteria; phylum Bacteroidota; class Bacteroidia; order Bacteroidales; family Bacteroidaceae; genus UBA6382. The sequence continues at coordinate 6,473 of CAZQVW010000027.1, read as the reverse complement.
CCAAAAAGATGACCACGCCGCCCAAGCCCTATACCGAGGCCACACTGCTGCGCGCTATGGAGACGGCCGGCAAGACTGTGGACGATGAAAGCCTGCGCGAAGCCCTAAAGGAAAACGGAATAGGCCGCCCATCCACGCGCGCCGCCATAATCCAGACCCTGTTTAAGCGCAATTATATCCGCCAGCAGCGCAAAAGCCTTTATGCCACCCAGACCGGTTGCCAACTCATCGACCTCATCCATGAGGACCTCCTGAAAAGTGCCGAGCTCACCGGTCGCTGGGAAAAGAAACTGCGCGACATAGAGCGCCACCAGTATGACGCCGCCACGTTTGTAAACGAAATCAAACAGATGGTGAGCAATATTGTGGCGCAGGTATTGAATGACAACACCAATCGCCGCATGAGCGCCGCAAAGAAATAAAAGAAGATATGGAAATTCTGAAAGGATTTATCATTGCAGGAGCCGGCAGTTTCGTGGGCGGCGGATTAAGGTTTCTGGTGGCGAGAGCTACGGGCGCACTGTTTGGCGGGGTATTTCCGGTGGGCACGTTTGTGGTAAACATCTTGGGCTGCCTGATTATCGGATTTGTCAGCGGATTGCCCGCCGCTAATTATCTATCCCCGCAAACGCGGTTGCTCCTCACCACGGGCTTTTGCGGAGGGTTTACCACGTTCTCCACATTTATGAACGAAAACGCCAACTTCCTTTCCGCAGGCAATTATCTGACGACAAGCATATATATCGTGCTTAGTCTCGCTGCAGGATTGCTATGCGTGTGGGCAGGAAACGCACTGGCCAAGATAGTGGCGTAGGGGTGGGCAAGCGCGATAGGCAAATACAATAAACCGGTACTTTTTGAGTTACTATATAAAGATATGAGGCCAAAAACTACATATATAATAATGTTTAGGGTGTGGGCAGCCGTAATGGTGTGTCTGCTGATGGCTTCGTGCAATTCCGACAAGAACCTGAAGAAAGGCGATCAGTATTGGGCCATCGGCGAATACTATGAGGCCTCATTGCAATACGCCAAGGCCTATGCCAAGACGCCCGCCAAGGAAAAGGACAAGAGGGGAATGATTGCCTTTAAGGTGGCGGAGAGCAATAGGCGCATGAATTATTACGCCAAGGCGCAGGCCGGATACCGCAACGCCGTGCGCTATCATTATACCGACACCACCACCTATTTTTATTTGGCCGAGATGGAACGGTATAATAAGGAATACAAGCAAGCCGCCACTCATTACCAGCTCTATCTGGACGCCCATCCTGGTCACAGGCTTTCGCAGGTGGGATTAGAGTCGTGCGCCACGGCTCAACAGATGAAACAGAAAGGGTCTGACTACACCGTTAAGGAAGACAAAAACTTTAATTCCAACTACGCCGATTATTCGCCTGCGTTCAACGGCGAAGACATCTATTTCTCCTCTACCCGTCGCGATTGCAACGGCGATGATGTGAATGGCATCACCGGAATGAAGAGCGGCGACATCTTTTATATGCAGAAAGACGACAAGGGAAAATGGAAACGCTATGAGCAGGTAAGCGAGGCCGTCAATAGTAAATACGACGAGGGGGCTTGCGCTTTCTCGCCCGATGGCAAGACCATGTATTTCACCCGCTGCCGATGGGACGCCACCTATCCGCGCATGGCGGAGATTTATGCCTCCAATCGCTCCGATGCCAACTGGGGTGAGCCCAAGCTATGCGAATTGGCTCACGACACCCTCTCCTCCTACGCCCACCCCGCCGTCTCGCCCGACGGCCAGTTTCTGTATTTTGTGTCGGATATGCCGGGGGGACAGGGCGGATTGGACATCTGGCGCGCTCCTATCACCGGCGGCAGTTTCGGCCCTGTGGAAAACCTTGGGCCCGACATCAATACCGACGGCGATGAGATGTTTCCCACCTTCCGCCCCAACGGGCATCTTTATTTCTCGTCAAATGGTCGCGGCGGTATGGGAGGGCTGGACATCTATTGCGCCGAATTTGACACCCTCAAAAGCCATTGGGAGGTGCTTCATCTGCCCCCGCCCGTCAATTCCAATGGCGATGACTTCGGTATGACCTTTCAGGGCGAACAGAATCAGGGGTATTTCTCTTCCAACCGCACAAATCGCCGCGGGTGGGACAAGATTTACAGTTTTTATTGCCCCGAGATTGTGCAGACCGTGAAAGGCTGGGTCTATGAGCAGGACGGCTACGAACTGCCGCAAGCCGTGGTCTATATGGTGGGCGATGACGGCACCAATAAGCAGGTGGCTGTGATGCTGGACGGATCTTTTGAGGAGACTGTCAAACCAGGAGTGAAGTATATCTTTTTGGCTACGTGCGATGGCTATATGAATTACACCCAGGAACTGAAGGTGGAGCCCACGTTGCAATCCGAGCAGCATGTATTGCAATTCCCCTTGCCCTCGCTCAATATTCCTGTGCTGGTGAGAAACGTGTTCTACGAATTTAACAAGGCCACCATCACGCCGCAATCAATCCCCGCGCTGGAGGGGCTCACCAATCTGCTGAAACAAAATCCCAGTATCGCCATCGAATTGTCGTCTCATTGCGATTATCGCGGTTCCGACGAATATAACGTCCGCCTATCGCAGGCCAGAGCCGAGGCCGTGGTGGATTATCTCATCAAGCACGGCATTGAGAAAGGGCGCGTGGTGGCAAAGGGATATGGCAAGAGCCGCCCCAAGGTTATCACCAAGAAATTTGCGGAGCTTTACAAATTCTTGCAGCCCAACGATACGCTTACAGAAGCCTTTATTCAGAAACTCACGCCTGCAGAGCAGGATACGTGCAACGCGCTCAACCGCCGCACGGAATTTTCCGTCCTCAACACCACCTACGGGCTGGTGGACGCCAACGGGCGCGTGGATACCGCCGCTGTGAGCAAGAGCCAAACTTCCATTGGCGATGCCAAAAGCGTTGGTGCAGACACAAAGGCCACCGACACCATCGTGAAGAAAACCGACACCAACGTGAAGAAAGCTGACACCAACGTGAAGAAAGCCGATGGCGATGCGAAAAAGTCCGCTTCTCCCGCGCCCGCAACCAATAAAAACAATGCTTCTGTGTCCAAGGCCAAGACTCCCGCTCCAAAGCGCACCACTCCTGCCTCAAACAAGACTAACAGCAAAAAGCCATGAGCATCCGCGACAATTTCTATTGGCAAGGCTTCAGCACATTCTTCAAGATAGGGATGTTCACCCTCGGGGGCGGCTACGCCATGATCCCAATGATAGAGGAAGAGGTGGTGGACAAGCATAAATGGTTGGGCAAAGAAGAGTTTCTCGACCTCATGTCGCTTTCCCAAACATTGCCGGGCATCTTTGCTGTGAATTTCTCTATTTATATCGGCCACAGACTAAAGGGCATGCGCGGCAGTGTGGCCTTGGCCTCGGGCGTGGTGCTGCCCAGCTTTATCTGCATTCTATTGGTGGCGATGTTTTTCACCACTATTGCCAGCAATCATGTGGTGGAAGCGTTTTTTAAGGGCGTGCGCCCCGCGGCGGTGGCGTTGATAGCGGGACCGTGCTTTACTTTGGGCCGCGCGGCGCATATCACTTTGTCCAACGTGTGGTTTCCCGTGGCTATAGGCTTGATTATAGCCCTGTTGGGCGTCTCGCCCATCTATATAATCATTGCAGTGGGCATGGGCGCTTTTCTTTATGGCCGCTATTTCAAAGAGGATAGCAACGATAACAGAATGGATTGAGACAATGATTTTCCTACAACTTTTCTGGGTTTTCTTTAAGATTGGCCTATTTGGTTTTGGCGGCGGCGCAGCCATGCTATCGATGATACAGGGCGAAGTGGTTACCACCCATCATTGGCTCTCCACCTCGGAATTTGCCGACATCGTGGCCATCAGCCAATCCACTCCGGGCCCTATCGGTATTAATACGGCCACCTACGCGGGCTACACGGCCTTGATAAATAGCGGGGGCTCCACCGGCATGGCCATAGTGGGCAGTGCGGTGGCCACAATCTCGGTGGTATTGCCAAGTTTCCTTTTGGTGATGCTGGTGGTGAAGGTGCTCCACCGCTATCGCGAACACCCCATCACAAAGCAGATTTTCGCCATCTTGCGCCCCACGGTGGTGGGATTATTAATCGCCGCCGTGCTGGTGATGCTGACAAAAGATAATTTTTCTTCGCCTTCGGAAAATCCTTGGCAGTTTTGGAACAGCATCTTTCTTTTCCTATTTGCTTTCTTCGGCACTACCTTGATGAAAATCCACCCCATTAGGATTATTTGTCTGTGTGGTATAGCGGGCTTGCTACTTTATACATAAGTGGCAAAGCCCGTTTTTCTTTTTCCATTCCTTTGTTTTCCGCTTTTTGCCATGAACCTGCTGATTCCAGCCGCCACAATTTTTGGCTATTTCCTCATTTTGTTGATATTATCGCGCCTTACCACGCGCAACGCCAACAACGACACGTTTTTTCGCGCAGACAGGCGCTCGCCGTGGCCGTTGGTGGCTTTCGGAATGATTGGTGCCAGCGTGAGCGGGGTGTCGTTTGTGTCGGTGCCGGGCTATGTGGGGATGACCCAGATGACCTACCTCCAGATGTGCCTCGGCTTTTTCTTCGGCTACTTGATTGTGGCATACGTGCTTCTGCCAATTTATTACCGCAACAACCTCACCACCATCTATTCTTTCCTGGAAATGCGGCTGGGCCCCACCTCCCACAAGACCGGCGCCCTGTTTTTCATCCTTAGCAAGGCCACGGGCGCGGCCGTAAGGTTTTATCTCGCCTGCTTGGTGCTTCAGCAGTTTCTGTTTGGCCCGTTGGGCGTTCCCTATGTGGCTACCGTGTTGATAGTGCTGTTATTGGTGTGGCTATACACGCGGCGGGGTGGCATTCGCACCTTGGTGTACACCGATTGCTTCCAGACACTGTGTTTTCTGGTGGCACTGGTGGCGGTAATCATCCTTGTGGCAAACCAGCTCTACCCCTCGTTTGGCACAATGGTCTCTTCCCTCGCCTCCGACCCCATGAGCCGCATCTTTGTCTTCGACGATTGGGGCAGCCGTCAGAATTTCTGGAAACAATTTCTCAGCGGCATCTTTATCGTGGTGGTGATGACGGGGCTCGACCAAGACATGATGCAGAAAAACCTTACCTGCCGTAACCTCCGCTCCGCGCAGAAGGACATGTGTCTCTACGGAGTGAGTTTCGTGCCGGTAAATCTGCTACTGCTACTTTTGGGCGTGATGCTGTATCACGTGGCGGCCTCGCCGGAGTTCCATTCCTTTTGGGTCACCCACGTGGGCGGTGCTTTCCCCGCCGACAGTCTCAAGGGCGACAGCCTCTTTCCCACCCTTGTGCAAAGCGGCGTATTCGGCACCGGCGTAATGATTCTGTTTGTGCTCGGCATCACGGCGGCGGCTTTCTCCAGTGTGGATTCCGCCCTCACCGCCCTCACCACCTCCATCTGTATCGACATACTGGGCATCGAAAAGGGGACAACCGGTGCGCATAATGCGGATAGCGATAACGGGCAGAACCCACCAATCGCTACCCCCGCGCCCACCAGCCCCGATATGCCTGCCAGCTCCCTTCGCTCCTTCTCGCCCGAAAAAACGCGAAAGCTCGTCCATCTGGGCGTGGTGATATTCTTTGTGGTCTTTGTGGTGGCGTTCCGCTACATCAACAGCACATCGGCCATCGATGCAATCTACACTCTCGCCTCCTACACCTACGGCCCTCTGCTTGGCCTCTTTGCTTTCGCCATTATCTGCCGCGGGCGCATACTGAAAGACCGCTACACGCCTTTCATTGCCATTCTTTCCCCGTTGTTGTGCTACGCCCTCTCTGTTATTGCCCCCCGTCTTTGGGGCTACACCTTTGGTTATGAACTATTGATGCTCAATGGACTGCTCACCTTTTCGGGCCTTTTCCTCCTGTCCAAACGAAAGGTGTAGAGGCGTAGACTCTTTCCTGCTGCAATTATATTTATTAGACATGTAGGGGCGGATTAGGCATAAGGTTGCTGAAAAAAGTCCTATGTTTTGTATTTATTGGTGTCCGGCAAACAAAAAGGTGTTTGTATAGACCATGAAGGGGGCGGATCAGCCGCGTAATGGCGTGTTGTCCGCCCTAAAATTGTCTCGGTTGCAAAATGCAATCGAGACAATTGGAAATTCAACGCACATAATCATTTTCCAACCGTTCCGGTTGTCGGGCGGATAACCGCCACCCCACTCCAAATAAATTTGTCGCGGGGACCCCGGACACGGCATTTCGTTCCTCAATGCCTGATCCGCCCCTACAGGTCTCACTCTGCGCGCCACAATGTGCGCTATTGCCACAAACACATACGTCTTCAATTTTAGCAAACGCCATTAAAACGTCTTTTTTCGCCCTACAAAACCATTTTTTCCCCACTTCGCGCGGAAAAACCCCGCGTTAGTTTGCGTTCACAGTGCTGTAACAATAAGTTAACAGTACTGTTTAGTT
>CAZQVW010000026.1:0-16245 GCA_964596865.1 uncultured Bacteroidaceae bacterium | reverse complement strand
CCCACGGGTAGAACCACCTCTGTCAAGCTGGCGCAACCACCAAACGCCTCATATCCAATCTCTCTTAATGACGACGGCAACTCTATAGTCACCAAATCTTTACAGCCACAAAAAGCCCACTTGTCCAAACGGGTAATCGTGTTCGGCAATTTCACTGTGGTAATCTTATTGGGGCTACCGGAGGAAAAACCGTTGCTAAACTTGTAACTGCCCACCGACGTTACCGTATATTTCTTGCCATCCTTCACTATTTCGGCCGGCACCACCACTACCCCACTTTTATCAGCGGAACCCCATGCCGCACTAACGGTATTAGGAGATAATTCAATGTAATCAATACTATCCACCTTGAAATATTTTTGGTCGGCCTTGGCTATAACAAATGCAAACAACGCCAAGCAAAAAACAAGAGTTATTCTTTTCATAATCATACCACAAATTCTACAACGATATTAGACATATTTTGAAAAAGCCTTGCGCCCTTTACGGCTTTGGCGGGGAAGAATCGTTGTCCGCAAAGCCATAAAGGTCGCAAAGAGAGAATCTTCGGCTACTCACTGCCATGGCGTGAGAGCCAATTGAGGAAAGAAGCTACCAGCCCAGCAGGTTGTCCAGTTTCTTATGGAGCTCGTCGCCGCGGTCTTCCAAATCTTTCTCCACGGCTTTCTTGGCAGCGGCCTTGGCCATATTAGCACTATAGGCTATACGCACCAAAACCTCCTTATTTTTGTTGGGCAGAGTGCGATACACCTCCACCACGGGCAAAACCCTGCCCAGACTCTGGGTGATAAGGTTTTTACTGGCACTGATGGTCTGCGTCACCGAAGCGGCATCGTCAGCGCCCAACTGCTTGTTGCTCACCGTGTTTTCAATCAGGGCAGTAACCTCGGTCTGAATCTGTCCGGCCAAATTTTGCTTGGCCAATTCCAGAGCCTGCATCTTGGCAGCGTCGTAATTGCCGCCCACGCTCATGCCCTCGGACACAATATACTGCGGGAAGAGGTCTTCATCGTATTCATACTGCATCGTAAACACCTTATCCAACTGCTTTTCAATTGGCAGAGCACCCGGAGCCACTGTCCAGCCCGCTTTCTTCAGTTCTTTGGCTTGTTTACGCGCATCCTTGGAGGCCTTTGTGTTCAATTCATTGCGCGATTGCTTGCGAATTTCTTTGCGCTCTTTTTGCTGCTCCTTAGTTAATTGGGCTTGCATCATGCAAGGCATACCAAGCAAGAATACTGCCAGAAGCAACTTCGCCGTTTTCTTAATTCTAATCATACGATAGAGATTTATGTCCACGCCATGGCACGCAGACGGGTTAGTAAACATGGTAACTGCGGCAAATGTACCGTTTTTTTTCACAACAGCGTAATTTTTCTATTAAAAAAGTGATTTTTTACCAACAAAATACCAACTATTTGGGAGAAAACCTAACATTTTTCTAATCCCATTGCACCATCTTGCGCTTCCAAACAAGCAAAATACGCTTCCAAACAAGCAAAAGACGTTTCCAAACAAACAAAAAAAAACGCTTCCTAATAAGCAAAAAACGTTTCCTAACAAGCAAAAGACGCCTCCAAACAAACTCTATACCTGAGAATTTAACGCAATGCCTTACAAAACGGGCACAATGACTGCGAAACGAACTCTATGCCTGCAAAACATATAATATTTGAGCAACTAGAATATAATAAAGGTATATATATAATAATGTAGGAGCGAATCAGCCACGTATAAAGCCCGACCATACCAATCATGCAAACACTTCTCAATTCTATTTTTCCCGACATAAATCCCCAAAATCCCGACTTAATTCGAACTTTCTCCCTCCTCGCGCGAAAAAAACGCGTGCAAGTTTGCGTTAACAGTACTGTAACATTATCTTAACAGTACTGTTTAGTTATTGTTACAGTACTGTTTAGTTATTGTTACAGCACTGTTAACGATAGTCAAAACGATTGGAAGTGGATTTCTAAGGGGATTCTTTGGCCTGATGTCGGCAAGATTGGATTTATCGAGACCTTTATGGGCGAGTAGATCAGAATCTATTAGCCACAGACCTGACAAACCGCTCACAATATAAATGTTGCGGGAGGACGAAGCGTGCCACGCTACCTTACTCTCATCTCTACTTCGCCCTGCACCGCGCGATTTGTAGACAAAACAAAAGGTCGCAAATACGAAGCAGAATACCCTAAATACGAAGCAGAATACCCTAAATACGAAGTAGAATACCCTAAACAAGAAGCAGAATACCCTAAATAAGAGGTAGAATACCCTAAATAAGAAGTAGAAGGTCGTTAAGATAAGACAGAAGACTGCAAAGGCGACGCGGAAGTTCGCAAAGACGAAACAGAGGGCAGTAAAGTGGAAGTAGAAGACCGTAAAAAGAAATGCGCCAGAATGGTGAGGAATTCACGCATTCTGGCGCATCTACATAGCGCAAAGATAGGATTATCTGATTGTTTGAAAAAAGGTTATCAACATTAGAGCAAATTTAGGCTTTTTGGATTAATTCTTCCAAGCGCGGAATGATGATCTTCTTGCGCCCAAGTTCCAGTAGTCCCCTCGTCTCCAAATCATTCAGCATATTTGAAACATGGATGCGCGTCTCATTCATCATTTGTGCCATCTGCACCATCCCGCCATCAATCTGTTTGCATCCGCCCAGGTAAGTGAAATTGCGCTTACAAAGCAAAACAAATCTTTTGGCGATGTCCTCCTCTTCCGATGCCCACAACAAGCGCTCCTGACGCTGAAGGCGAGTGGTGAGCATATTAATAAGATTGTAACGAAAGACCTCATACGGAAACAAATGACCAATAATATTCTGCTTACTGATTACCAGCGTGCGCACATTGCTGTTGGCCGTGATTGCGTGATGGAAATTCTGGCGCAGACCGAAGAGAGTGTCCATACCAAAGGCGTTGGGCGCGGAGAAAAACTCACTAAAAAGGAGTTCGTTGTGGGGAGAATAGCGCGACAGGATTACCTCGCCATCGATGAGGAAGATAATATTTTGGCAAGGCTGATCTTGCACCACAATGGCCTGCCCTTTGCGAAAAGAGCGGAAATCCACTTTTATATGAGTGAGGATACTGGTGAGATCCTCGTGGCTATGTCCCTGAAAAAGCGGGAGTTCCAAAAGGCGGTCGTAGATAAGGGCTGGTTGTTCCATTGTGGGAAAAGATTTGTGGGGGCAAAGGTTGGAGACTGAGGTGCAATAAAGCGTGGCGTAGGCTGATTCTACAGAATGATTACAGAGTTTGATTATGAGCCTACTATTTTTATTTGCTCAAATATTTCTCTAATTTGGGTGATGTCCAACTTTTTATATTTCCTTTGCTATCCGAATAGATTAAGTGGGCTTTTAACCTGGGAGTGGAGCCAAGTAATTCCACAGCTTTCTCCACGCCCATAACCATAAAGGCGGTGGCGTAACCATCGGCCTCGGCGCAGGTGGGAGCAATCACCGTGGCCGACAAAAGACTGTGCTGCACAGGCATACCGGTGCGGGGATCGATAGTGTGAGCATACTTCTTGCCGTCCTTATAATAGAAATTGCGATAATTGCCACTGGTAGCCATCGCCACAGCGGGCATCTGCAATGTGGCCTCTATATGATTGACGCCGTCTTCACTGGGGTTATTTCCGTCTTTTTGAACATTGGCGGAGTCCGGCGTGCGCGTATCTTGATCCACAGGCATCACAATGCCCACAGTCCAAACATTGCCGTCCTTATTCACGCCATAAGCCCTAATCTCTCCGCCAATTTCCACCATATAATTGTTCACACCGTGCCTAAGCAGTACTCCCGCCACAGCATCACAGGCATATCCCTTGGCAATAGCACTGAAATCCAACATCGTGGCGCTCTCCTGCTTCACAATATGATTGCCCTGACGCTTTACCTTATTATAACCCACAGTTTTAAGGAGACTATCTATCCTCACTTGGGCCGGAGCGTTGGCCAAGAGGTCGGCAGCGGATTTTTTGCCGAAGCCCCACAAATTTACCAACGGGCCCACGGTGATGTCAAAGGCGCCATTAGTGGATTTTGAGATGCTTTGCGCAAGGTCAAACACATGATTAAAAGCCTTTGTGGTCTCCACCGGCTCATTGCTGTTTATGCGCGACACAATACTCTTTGGATTAAACGTAGAGAACGTGCTATCCACCATCTCCAGCTCCTTAAGAATTTCATCACCGAGGTCTTGGGAAGATTGATATTGGATATGATAAAATGTGCCGAAAACTTTGCCCTCGATAGGACGATAAGGAGCAGTATGAGCATCAAACAAAATCCACACTGTTCCCAATATCAAAAAGAGAAGAAACAGTGCGCCCACAACCATACTGGTCTTTTTCTTAATAGCCATAACGTTTTGGAAAATAGAAGTGATAAAAAATATGGCGGTGCTATAAATCTATCACCGCATTAAAGGTGCCGGTGAAAAGATGGTTCTGATTCTTACCATAGCCAGGCAAATACCACGCCTTACCCACATCAGAGACTTTCTGTTTCAACCTTCGCTTGTATCGGGCAGTCCACCCCAAATGAAACCACCGCCAAATCTTTGTTTGCAACCCAAACACCAATTCGCCCCATGCGGCATTGGCCTTGAGATCTTTGAAATTAATCTCCGTTTGCTGGCCATGCCAATAGGGATCGCTCATTGTGGACCCGTCTAAATCAAACTTAAACGATGTAACGCCGACCCTAAAGCCGCCAAAGATGCGATTGCTCGACACTTTGTCGCGCGCAAAATTATAATCGCAGCCCAAACGCAGAAAAGGGCCGGAGGTTTTGAAATGTATGTCGGTCTCATCGTCCGTTTTATCGCATATTCCCAAACCGGCCTCCACCGTGGGGAAATACTTGCCCTTAAGATCCAATCTTAATCCGCCCTCAACTTCGCCGTAATCGCTGGCTTGCCATAATATGATGCCAGCCAGATTGACATACACCTGCATTCCGTCCAGCCAAGGCAGAGAATCGTTTCTTTCTTGTATGGTTTTGGGTTTAATAGGCGAAGTCTGCGCGGGCATTTTCACCACCACTTTCACGGAATCGCCCTTGCCCTTGCCTGTGCCATCGCTAATCTGCGGTTTTTGGGGTGTCTGGCCCAATGAGGGCAACACCATAAGCCAGCAAACAAGGGCAATCAACACTCCTCTCGCCATCATACCGATTATTTGCAATCTACTGCTGCTCATAGACGGAATAGAAAATCTGTAGGTTTTCCTGAAGATTATTTGTAACCTTCGGATTTTTAATGCTTACACTATCGATGGCGTAGCGAAAGGTCTCATCGGGAGCGCGGTGGCTCCAACTTACGCTATTGATGGTATGAAAAACAAGCGTGGGGCAATCAAGGGAAACGAAATGGGGCTGGTTGGATTTTGAGATGATAAGAGTGTCGCAAACAAAGAGGGGCGCAACAAGGGTGTCCAACCGTTCTTGTGTCGGGGCATAGCGAAAAACAAGGGTGTCGCTTTCGCCATTATAACTCATGGGCAGATTAATAGTGGTTGCGCCCGTCTGCCGGTTTAGAATGACGGAATCTCTCAATACCACGGTCAGGGTATCATTAAGGGTGAGAGCTGCGCCATTATCTTTGCGATAGATATTGCATACCTGTGACACGGTATTGTTTAGAGGGCAATCAGAAGAATCACACGCGCAAAACCCCGTAATTATCACAAGACAAATAATATAATGTGCTATTTTTCTCATTTCTATCCCAGCACTTCCTCAATTTGATATGCGTTGCGGCCTTGTGAATTGCGGCTAATCAATTCGCCAATGAAGCCGGCCAAAAATAATTGCGTGCCCAACAGCATCATCGTGAGGGCCAAATAGAAATATGGGGAGTCTGTAACCAGATGAGCGGGGATGCCGTGAGCCAAGGCGTAGAGTTTGTTTGCGCCTACCACAATCACAGCCACAAATCCGATGAAAAACATCAACGAACCGAGGAAACCAAACACATGCATGGGCTTTCGACCGAAATTACTGATAAACCAAAGGCTCATGAGGTCCAAATAACCGTTCACAAAACGGTTAAGACCGCCAAATTTAGTGTGTCCAAATTTGCGAGCTCTATGATGCACCACCTTCTCACCAATCTTATCAAACCCAGCATTCTTTGCCAAATAAGGAATATAGCGATGCATTTCGCCATACACCTCAATATTTTTCACAACGTCCTTCTTATAGGCTTTAAGACCGCAATTAAAATCGTGAAGGTTGTGGATTCCGCTCACACGGCGCGCCGTAGCGTTAAACAACTTGGTGGGAATAGTCTTGGACAGGGGGTCATACCTTTTCTTCTTGTATCCGCTCACGAGGTCGTAGCCATCCTGCGTAATCATCCTGTACAATTCGGGAATCTCATCGGGCGAATCCTGAAGGTCGGCGTCCATGGTAATCACCACATCGCCTTGCGCTTTCTCAAATCCGCAATAAAGGGCGGCGCTCTTGCCGTAATTGCGGCGGAATTTGATACCTTTCACCTCGGGGTTGTCCTTCCGAAGTTCCTCGATGTGCTGCCACGAGTGGTCGGTGCTTCCATCATTCACGAAAATGACTTCATAAGTGAATCCGTGCTCGTTCATCACCCGTTTAATCCAATTAAACAGTTCACCGAGGCTCTCTTCCTCGTTAAACAGGGGGATTACCACTGAAATATCCATATTTACTAATGTTTTGTTCGATTAATTATTTGCGTTGTCGTCCTTGCCGTTGTCTCTAAAGCGCAAGAGCGCAACCAAAGCCGTGGGCAGCGAAAGAATGATGCCCATAATAATATTAAAATTGAATAGCGACATTGCTATATCGATTGGTCGAATGCTTCTCAACAGTTCTTCAAAATTAGAGAAGCCGCTCTGATGGGCCGTATCGGAAAACATCTGTTCCAATCCGGCCTGACGCAGAGCGCTCTGCATATCCGGCGCACTAATTACCGAAATATAACTATTTACAAACGCACCGTGATCCAACCAATTGAAATAAACGAACGCCACAATCGAGAGTATTATCGATGCATACAGGTATAATAGCACCGAATAGAGAAATGCCTTGCCAAAACCCACCGGCGCATCACTGCGAACGCTACTTTCAAACCGGCGAGCCAAAAAGATACCTAAAAAAGGCGCACTTAAGGTTACCAATATACCTAATGTAGCCAGCGTGGTGCCGCCTAAGCCTTTCACTGTGCACAAAAAGCCCAAACACCAATAGATGCCGAATTTCAATCCGTCCACCATAGCAAAGGCGTTGGCCTGTATGAATGATTCAGAGCGCGTCATTAACTTAATTTTTCTGCAAAAATAAGGATTTATTTCAACAAACCGCCATATTGACCGCAGTTATTGCTTTTTAGTGGGCTTTTTGGATTTTTTCTCCACGGATTTTACACCACTTACCGCGGGATTTACACCACTTGCCGCGGGATTTGCGCCATTGTCTGCAGATTTAGGCTTTTTTCTAACAGATTTAGAATCCGTTTTCGTATTAACAGTGCGGGCTAAAACCAGTTCTTGCTTCAGATAAGGGGCAGTGATACTTTTTTTACAGAGAGCCACCTGTTCGGGAGTGCCCTCAGCCACAATAGTACCGCCTTTAGCACCACCTTCCGGCCCGAGGTCAATGATATGGTCGGCCATTTTTATGACATCCAGGTTGTGCTCAATCACGATGACGGTATTTCCTTTGTCTACCAACTTATTGAGCACGCCCAGCAGGATATTGATGTCCTCGAAATGCAGACCGGTGGTGGGTTCGTCCAAGATATAGAGTGTGCGCCCCGTATCACGCTTGGAAAGTTCGGTAGCTAATTTCACGCGCTGGCTCTCACCACCCGAAAGAGTGGTGGAAGATTGACCTAAACGGATATACCCCAGCCCCACATCCTGCAAAGTCTTTATTTTCCTCAATATATTCGGCACAGCCTGGAAGAAATCCACAGCCTGATCCACGGTCATATCCAATACATCGGCAATGGATTTGCCTTTGAAGCGCACCTCCAATGTTTCGCGGTTGTAGCGCTTGCCGTGGCAGGTCTCGCACGGCACCGTTACGGAAGGCAGGAAATTCATTTCTATCACCTTATAACCATTGCCGCGACAAGTGGGACAACGGCCGCCGGCTGTATTGAACGAGAAGCGTCCTGGCTTATAGCCGCGGATCTGCGCCTCGGGCAGTTGCACAAAGAGGTTTCTTATGTCGCTAAAGACGCCCGTATAGGTGGCAGGATTTGAGCGCGGAGTTCGCCCGATGGGGCTCTGATCCACACTAATCACCTTATCAATGTTCTCTAATCCCTCAATACTGTCATAAGGCAAAGGTTCTGCCAACGAGCGATAGAAATGCTTGCTCAAAATTGGCTGGAGCGTGGACGTAATTAAGCTGGATTTGCCGCTACCGCTCACACCCGTGATACATATAAATTTGCCAAGGGGGAAAGAAACACTTACGTCCTTCAGATTATTGCCCTTGGCGCCCCGCAATGTGAGCATAAGGCCGTTGCCCTCACGCCTATGGGCAGGAACGGCTATTTCCTTCTGCCCATTCAGATAT
This sequence comes from uncultured Bacteroidaceae bacterium, assembly GCA_964596865.1. GTDB lineage: Bacteria > Bacteroidota > Bacteroidia > Bacteroidales > Bacteroidaceae > UBA6382. The sequence continues at coordinate 7,664 of CAZQVW010000026.1, read as the reverse complement.
TGAGCGGTGAGCGTTTGGGTGGAAAGCAACTGTTGCGGAGTTCCGCTGAACACAACCTCACCCCCGTGGATACCAGCTCCAGGACCTACGTCCACCACATAATCCGCATTGAGCATCATGTCTTTATCGTGCTCCACCACAATAATTGTGTTGCCAATATCGCGCAGAGTCTTGAGAGAGCGGATTAAGCGGTCGTTATCGCGTTGGTGCAGACCGATGGAAGGCTCATCCAATATGTATATCACATTCACCAATCCCGACCCAATCTGGGTGGCCAACCTGATACGCTGACTTTCGCCGCCAGAAAGTGTGGCCGCACCGCGAGAAAGAGAAAGATAACCCAGCCCTACGTCTATCAAAAACTTTAGATGACTGTTTATCTCCTTCAAAATCTCTTCAGCAATAGTGCGTTGAGTGGCGGTGAGCTTCGGTAAAAGAGTGGTTGTCCACTTTGAAAGGGAGAGCAAATCCATCTGACAAAGGTCGGCAATGTTAAGATTGTCGATAAAATAATGCAGTGCAATTTTATTGAGCCTAACCCCGTGGCATTCTGGGCATTCTGATTGTTTATTAAACTGCTCTACCCATTTCTCTGCGCTCGCGCTCATCTCGCCGTCGGCCATCTGCTGGAGATGGCGCGCCAGGCCGGTGTATTTCACATACTGGTCGTTGGTAGTGTGGATTAGCGATGCAGGAATGCGGATGTCGCGCGTGCTACCTTGCATTATTTCCTGAATAGCCTCGTCGGGAATGTCCTTCAGCGGGGTATCAAGATCGCAATCGTATGTTTCCAACAGCGCTTGTATCTCAATAAATACCAGCGACGCCTTATATTTCCCCAAGGGCGCAATGCCGCCCCGACGAATACTCAAATTAGTGTCGGGGATAACCTTATGAATATCGATTGTGTTCACCACGCCCAATCCCTTGCAAACAGGACAAGCCCCTTGCGTGGAATTAAACGAGAAATCCTGCGGCGAAGGGTCGTGGTAAGACAGACCGGTGGCTGGATCCATTAGGTGTTTACTGAAATAACGCTCCTTTTGCGTGTCGGCGTCCACCACCATAAGCATGCCATCGCCATGACGGAATGCTGTGGCCACAGATTTCCTTAACCGCTCTTGATCCGTGGCGGAAATCTTCAGTTTGTCTATCACCACCTCAATGGTATGACTTTTATACCTGTCCACCTTAAACCTTGGCGTAAGCTCAATCATTTCACCGTCCACCCTGGCGTATAGAAACCCCTTGCGGCGGATATTATCAAACAGTTCGCGATAATGTCCCTTGCGGTTTCTCACCAATGGCGCCAAGATATAGATTCTCCTATCGGCGTAATCCGTTAGGAGCATGTCTAAAATCTTCTCCTCGGTGTATTTCACCATCTTCTCGCCGGAGAGATATGAGCGCGCCTCGCCAATGCGGGCGAAAAGGAGGCGGAGGTAATCGTTTATCTCGGTAACGGTGCCCACAGTGGAGCGTGGATTACGGTTGGTGGTCTTCTGACTGATAGAAATCACCGGCGACAAGCCCGTAATCTTGTCCACGTCCGGGCGTTGTACATTATCCAAATAATTTCGGGCGTAGGCATTGAATGTCTCGATGTAGCGGCGCTGGCCCTCGGCGTAGATAGTATCAAAAGCGAGGGAAGATTTGCCGCTACCGCTCAGACCGGTGATAACCGTGAGGCAATCATGGGGAATCTTTACGTTTATATTTTTTAGGTTGTTCGCCCGCGCCCCCCATATCTCTATGTAATTAGATGAGGTGTGGGGAAAATCAGTATTTTTTGGCATTGGAAAGAATGATAAATGGCATTGCCATTATTAAAAAGATAGTGAAGAACAAAACCGCGGCTTATGACCGCCGTCTTAGGCTCACTCTTGAGAAACGGTGGAGGTGCTGGTATAGCCGCGCAAGAGATTGACAGCTTTCTTGATATTGTATTTCTTGCCGTCGGCCCCTTTCGCATCAATGCGGACGTAGTAAGCGCCGTCTGGCACATCGCGACCGTGGTAAGTGCCGTCCCAGCCACCGGTGATGTCTGTCCATTCATACAGTTTCTTGCCCCAGCGATTAAAAATCCAGGCGTGGAACGAGATAATACTCCTATAATCCTGCTTCACGCGGAAAATATCGTTGGTGCCATCGCCATTGGGCGAAAAGGCGTTGGGCACATTCAATGTAGAAGCCGAGGCTTCCACACTAAAATTCTCATCCATCTGATAAAGGATGGTATCATTTCCGTTAACAAAGCTAATTTGCAGGGAAATATAACTAGTGCCCGTCTCACGAAACTCGTAATCAAAATCTGCATCGTAGCGCACAAGATAAGGGTTCTCTTCTTCTCCGGCCTTAAAGACGTGCCATTCATAGAGCGGCGTATATTCGCCCAAGTTATCTACGTTGGCACTGAAATGCGCCACAATGGGCGCAGAACCGGAGTAGGCCGTCTCTTCCACTTGCTGGTCTTCTTCGTCCACCAGCATCTTGGGCGAAGCCGTGGGCGTATCGTCATTGCTCATAACCATACGCGCCCCCTTTGAGGCGCCATTAGGCAACGCACAGACACCTTTTACTAATGCGGGCACGTTGTTTGGAAGTGCGATGACGCCCTTTGCCGATATATGGACGGGATAGATTATTGCCGCCACAAGCAAAGCGATGATTATTGGGGTTATGTCCTTTCGTATCATGGTGAGGATAAATCTATATTGGGCTGTGAGAACTGCAAAGATACAGATTTTCTTCCATACTGCCATTCCCTTTAAGTTAATTTAGCTTGCACAACCAATAGCGGGCACTAACTGCCAGTCATTTCCGGCGTCATGCTTTTCGCCACTGGCGCCAGCAATTTAGGCATTGGCGTCAGTGGAATTATCGTTGTCTGTCTGGGAATTATCATCGCTATCTTGCTGATTGTCTATCACATCATGCAGGGCGGAGTCTACCTCTGTGAGGCGTTTCTTGCAGAACGCAATCAAAGTGAGGGCCTCCCGAAGGGTGTCCACCAATTGATCCACATCCATATCGCCGTTTTCCATATCTTGCATGATTTGTTCCAATCGTTTAACGGCCTGGGAATAAGTGAGTTTGACTTCTTTTTTAGGCATATCGTGGAGAAGTATGTTTGTGTTGGTAATATATTTTATAATGTTGGGAACTTACTGCCTTTTATTGAGACACTACTGCCTTTTATTGCTCACAACGCAACTGGTGGTCTTGCCGTGGGCAAAAGTGGTGGTGAGCACATCGCCCTCTTTCAGGCTATCCGCATTTAGGACGGCCTTTCCGTCTTTTCTGGTGATACTATATCCCAAACGTAAGATATTGTCGGGGCGGAAGAGAGTGAGAGCGCGCTCCATAGCTTGGATATGGGTTATTTGTTTGTCGGCAACATGACGGGCGCTCATAAGAAGGCGCCGTCTATCGTTATCCAATCGCATTTGCTCGGATTTAATCCGTGAGGACGCGGCATTAGTGATATGTTCGGTCATTAAGGCCAGTTGATTGCGCCTATGAGCGGTGAAAGTGGCGGCGGCAACATTCATGCGAGCCTCAATGCGTGAGAGGAGTTCCTTTTGCTTGCTAAACAACTCTTGTGCGCAGCGGCGTACCCTAAGCGAGGCATCATTAAGGAAGGCGGCCTCGGCGTCCATCCGCTCAATGAGGAAAGCAGCCACGGCAGTAGGCGTCTTTAGGTGGGTATGAGCCACGTAATCCAAGACGGTAGTATCACGTTCGTGGCCAATACCAGTGATAATGGGCAACGGAAACTGGGCGCAACTGGCCGCAAGGTCATAATTCTCGAATCCGGCCAGATCGCTCACGGCTCCGCCGCCTCGTATGATGACCACCACATCCCATTGTTCCACCTCGCGATAAATGGCCTCTAAAGCCGCGATGATAGACGCGGCTGTTTGTTCGCCCTGCATCACAGCGGGAAACAAGCGGATGGCAAATGCGTAACCGCCCGCGTTATGCTCCAACTGTGCGCAGAAATCGCCATAGCCAGCAGCCGTGGCCGATGAAACTACAGCGATGCGTTGCAGGGGGCGCGGCAGCTCTAATTGGGCATTCATGTCAAGGATACCATCGCGTGTGAGGTGGTCGATAATCTCTTTGCGCAACAGGGCCATAGACCCCATAGTATAAGTAGGATCGATGTCGGTAATAATCAAAGAGTAGCCGTAGGCTTCATGGAATGTGACCTTAACTTTCACCTGCACCTTAATTCCTGCCCTCAGCGCCTGATTAGTGGCGTTTTCAAACGTCTGTCTCACCATTGGGAACGCATACGCCCATATCATAGCCCTGGCTTTGGCCACGGGCGTGGTGGAACGCGCATCTTTCTCCACCAATTCCATATAGCAATGGCCGCGCGCGTTCAAGCTCATCGAACTGATTTCTGCCCTCACCCACAGCTCACTGGCAAAGGTGGTCTCCATCAATTCCTTTACCATCGTATTCAGTTCGTATAGCGAGATAGATTGCATTTTAGATTAGAGTAGATAGCGAGTTGATAGATTAGAGTAGAGTGTAGGGACGGGTTTTATACCCGCACGAAGAATAGAGTAGATGGATAGTTGATAGAATAGAGTAGATTTTGGGATTAGAGTAGCCTACTCTACTCCTTATTCTTTTTCCAATCCATCATATATCCTAATTTTACGAATACCGTGCCATTGGCCGAGCGGGAAAACGGGTCTTTCTTGGAATTGCCGAACATATCGCCCAGCCCATAGTAATAACGGCCCTCCAAAATGAAATGCCCCACCTTACTATTATATTCCAAGCCCAGACCACCGGCAATGCCATAGTCGAATTTGTGCTCTATATCCAGATTATATTGCTCATACACGTTGTTCGGCCTACTGGGAAACCCCTGCGAATTAAGCGTCCACGTCTTGCTCTGTTTCTTACTATCACTGATGCAATACCCCACCTGTGGGCCCACCTGAAAGAAGAACTGCATCCCTTTCTTTTCCTTTCCCCAGCTCAATCGCGCGAAGATGGGGAGCTGGATATAGCCGAGATTGCGGCGATAGGTGTCGGGCAAAGGATTGGAATTCTGGTCGCGAATATCCTCGTCCCACCCCAGAACGGTATAGTTCAGTTCCGCATAAAGGGCACAGTAGGTAGTAAAATATTTCTCGCTCAAATATTTCAAAGAAACGCCAAAGGTTGGGGCCACGTGGCTGTTTTGCTTGATGGTGGGGTCGAAATCCACATTATTAATGGCCACACCACCGCTCACGCCCACGCTTAATTGATTTCGCGGCTCGCCAATCTGGGCTGTGGCCTCAATAGCAAACGCCCACGCCATTATAAATGCGCTAATTACAGGCAATAAACTGTTTTTCTTCATGTGATAGGAGAATATCCTCGTGTGTTACTATTGTTTCGGTTGGATTATGTCTAATTGTCCGTCTGAATGATAGTGGAGCAACAGGACTGCGGTATTGATAGCGCCTTGACCGGTGGCGCGAGGCTGGAAGCGTAGCGCCGTTTGCAAGGGGGCGGCGTAGAGCTCCTGAGTGGAGTAGTTCATTCCATAGCGCGCCAATGCTTTCAGTAGGTAATAGCCGGTATCAAACCCCCAAAGGGCGTAGGAGAAAGCCTCCTGCTTCATCGGGGCGTCGAAATTAGACTTATAATCGGCGGCAAATTTCTTCACGCGGGGCAAATCTGTGCGCGGATACGAGTTGAGAATTACATAGGCGTTCATCTTACCTAACGTCTTGACATCAAACGCACTACCGCCAACCGTATTAGCACCACTTTGAGCCTTGGCAGAATTGCCACCGCCCGCATTAGCTCTCTCATACCACGAGGGGTAACCTATTACAGCCGCCTTGACACTTCCGCTCTCGCGGCACATTTGGGCCATAGCCTCCTGCGACTTCTCATCATACATTGCGGGCAACAGGATGGCCTTATCATCGCTCAGCAGTTTGACGATTTTCTTTTCTTTCTTGGGATATTCCAGCACCTTTGCGCCCTTCACATATTTCTTCACATAGTTGGCCAAGGGGGAATAGTCTTTTGTTCCCGTCTCTATTATATATATGTCGCGCGCGCGCAAGGCTTGTGAAATTAGTGTGTAGGCCGGCACAGCCATATCCGTCTGGGTTACCTGAAGGGCATAGAATGACGGATTGGCCACCCATTCATCGTATCTGCCCCCGAATGGCACACAAATCTTCGTACCGTTCTGTCGCGAATACTCGTCCAAAATTTTCAGTTGATTCTGATTAGACGGGCCAAAGATGATATGAAACACGCCGTTCTTCCTTTCATCCAGCAGGGCCAGCATATCCGAAGCAGTGGTGCCGCAATCCGCCGCCGTAATAGAGAATTTGATTTCCTCATTACCGTTAGTGGACTTTCCATCAGCGAATTTGGAATTGCTCCTACTTAGGGAATCCACAGCCATCAACAATCCGCGATAATATTCCACCACCTCTTTTTGCTTACTCACATTATTAAACGGGAGGAACACGCCCACGCGTATCTCCCTTGCCTCCACGCCCGTCCACGTCATCAGCAACAGCAATACTATCGCCATCACGCGCGCCCACATGGAGGTATGTAGATTTGTTTGTCTCATCATTCTTTCTTTCAGACCACATCTGTCTTTCTTTCAGCCCACAAAAATACAAAAAATCCCCCACATCGCAATTTCTTGGCCCGAAATAATAATATTTTGTCCCGAGATAGTTTGCGTTAACAGTACTGTAACAATAACTAAACAGTGCTGTAACAATAACTAAACAGTACTGTTTAGATAATGTTACAGTACTGTTAACGCAAACTTAAACGCATTTTTTGCGGATTGTCTCGGGCTTTCTTGAAATCTTGACGAGGAAAAAAGCCCGTACCCCGTAATTTATTCGTAACTTCGCTGCAAAATAAATAATAGAGCTATGAAAATCGGTTTCGACAACGAGAAATACCTTGTCATACAGTCTGAACACATCAAAGAGAGGATTGCTAAGTTTGGCAACAAGCTATATCTGGAATTGGGCGGCAAACTGTTTGACGACTACCACGCCTCGCGCGTTCTTCCGGGCTTTCAGCCCGATAGCAAACTGAGAATGCTCAAGCAGCTCAGCGCGTCTTTGGAGATTATCATCGTCATCTCCGCCGCCGACATTGAGAAAAACAAGACACGCGGCGACCTCGGCATCACCTATAACGAAGACGTCCTGCGCCTGCGTACAGAATTTCAGCGCCGAGGCTTTATGGTGAGCTCCGTGGTCATCACCCATTACAATGGTCAGAAATCGGCCGACCTCTATCGCGACAAGCTCCACCGTTTAGGCATCCGCACATATTTTCATTACCTCATCGATGGCTACCCCACCAACGTCTCACTGATTGATTCCGACAATGGGTTTGGCAAAAACGACTATGTGGAGACCACAAGGCCGCTGGTGGTGGTTACCGCCCCAGGGCCTGGCAGCGGAAAGATGGCTGTCTGCCTTAGCCAGTTATATAATGAGCACAAGCGCGGAGTGGAGGCCGGCTACGCCAAGTTTGAAACCTTCCCCGTGTGGAACCTTCCGCTCAAACACCCCGTCAATATCGCTTACGAGGCTGCCACCGCCGATCTGGACGATGTGAACATGATCGACCCCTTCCATCTGGAGACATACCAGAAG
>CAZQVW010000025.1:0-16275 GCA_964596865.1 uncultured Bacteroidaceae bacterium | reverse complement strand
CTGTTTAGTTATTGTTACAGCACTGTTAACGATAGTCAAAACGATTGGAAGTGGTGTTTGAGCGACGTTTTTTCGTAGGAGATGGGCAAAAAATGGTATTCTCTGTGGATTTAGTCTTTTTACATGCCGCATAATTGTGTTTGTTGGGGTCTGATAAAAATAATAAAGTGGATGTGGAAATTACGTAGGGGCGGATCAGCCGCGTAGCGGCGTGTTATCCGCCCTGCAATTGGAACGATTGCTAAATGCAATCGAGACAATTGATACACCTATCAACGCAATATTCCGTTTACGTATGTTGCTCGTGCCAACCGGTGTGTTTGGATTTATCAACCACACCGGTTGTAGGGCGGGAAAACGCCACTCCATTCCAAATACATTTATCGTGGAGACCTCGGAACGCACCGTTACGCGGCTGATCAGCCCCTACATTATTCCTATTGTATGTGGAAATTTCCGCCCTTTTGTTTTTGCTGACACCACCAATAATAAATAATGCGCTTACCGTGAAAAAATAATGCGCTCACTATATTGGAAAAGCGCGAAAAAGTTTGTACTTTTGCCGTAAGACTATCTATCGGCGTTTTGCTGCCTGAATTGAGCCGTTCTTCTGTGGAAAATGATCCGTTCTTCCGTGGAAAATGAACGGTTTGAGAGCCAAAAAGTGCGGTTCGGCTACACATGCAAACCGTTGCGCTACGCACGCGAGTGGCCATTCGGGGCAAGAAAGCATTGTGCCAACTCAAAGGGTGCTGTAGGCTAATCTTCAGCACAGGTTGGTGGAGCACTGGCTGTGGCAGGCGGAGCCGAGACGGTGGTGTTACTATGAAATCTCACAATCCCCATATATGAGCAATCCACTGAGAGTGATTATCAGCGGCGGCGGCACCGGAGGCCATATCTTCCCCGCCATCGCTATTGCCGATGCCCTAAAGAAGAGGGTGCCGGACGCACAAATACTGTTTGTTGGCGCCGAGGGCCGCATGGAAATGGAGCGCGTGCCGCAGGCGGGCTATGAAATCCGTGGCCTGAAAGTGATGGGCTACGACCGTAAGCATCTGATTAAGAATGTGAAGGTGGTCTATCAATTCCTTAAGGCTAAGCACGAGGCCCGCAAGATTATCCGCGAGTTTGAACCCCAAGTGGCTGTGGGCGTGGGCGGTTATGCCAGTGGCGCCGCCATCGGTGCGGCCGAAGACATGAAAGTGCCTGTGCTGCTGCAGGAGCAAAACAGTTATGCCGGTGTTACCAACAAGATGCTGGCCCACAGGGCTGATGTTATCTGTGTGGCATACGAGGGCATGGACAAGTTTTTCCCGAAAGACAAGATTGTGCTCACCGGCAATCCCGTGAGGGCCGAACTGCTCACCAACAACCTTACAAAGGAGATGGCCGTGGAGTCGTTCGGACTGTCGTCGGCCAAGCGGACGGTGCTGGTGGTGGGCGGCTCGCTGGGCGCCCGCACGCTCAACGAGTCGATGATTGCTCATCTTGATTTGATTGCTCGCCAAAGGGACGTGCAGTTTATTTGGCAGACGGGCCGCAGCTACAAAGAGCAGGTGGCGGATGCTATCAAGCAGAAGCCGGACAATCTGTATGTCAATGAGTTTATCTCAAATATGGCCAAGGCTTATAAAGCCGCCGACCTTGTGATTTCGCGCGCCGGTGCCGGTTCTATCTCCGAGCTCCAATTATTGGGCAAGCCCACCATTCTTGTGCCCTCGCCCAATGTGGCCGAAGACCATCAGACCAAGAACGCCCTTGCGCTGGTGGGCAATAAAGCTGCCATCATGGTGAAGGATTCCGAAGCCCGCGTGAGCCTCATTCCCCGCGCCATCGCTGTGGTGAACGATGCCAAACAGCTCACCTCCCTCTCGCAAAACATAGTGAAGATGGGGCATCCCCACGCCACCGATGCTATCGTGGGCGAAATCCTGCGCCTCGCCGGAATAGAAAAGGATTAACCGCAATATATTTGCGCCCGAACATATATTTATCTCTCCAAAAGAGAACGTTATCTCTCCCAAAGAGCCAACTGGCAGCAAATGGACTGCTAAATCTACTACACAATGGAACTAAACGACATACAATCAGTATATTTCATCGGTGCTGGCGGCATCGGCATGAGCGCCCTTGAACGCTATTTCATGGAGCGCGGTATTAAGGTGGGGGGCTACGACCGTGTGCCCTCTGCTCTCACCCACGCGCTGGAGAAAGAGGGCGCACAGCTCCACTATCAGGACGACCCCGACGCCATCCCCGCCGCGTTTAAGGATAAAGACCATACGCTGGTGGTGTTCACTCCCGCCATTCCCGCCGACCACAAGGAAATGGCGTGGTTTAAAGACCACAATTTCACAATCCATAAGCGCGCACAGGTCTTGGGCACGCTCACTCGCTCACTGAAAGGACTCTGTGTGGCCGGCACTCACGGCAAGACCACTACCACCACCATGACTGCCCACCTGCTCCATCAAAGCCACGTGGGATGTAGCGCCTTTCTCGGGGGTATCTCCAAAAACTATGGTACTAACTATCTCTATTCCCCCACCAGTGAGTATGTGGTGATAGAGGCCGACGAATTTGACCGCTCTTTCCACCAGTTGAGGCCATGGGCCACCGTCATCACCGCCACCGATGCCGACCACCTCGACATCTACGGCACCGAGGAGGCCTACCTTGAGAGTTTCCGCCACTATACCACGCTTATCCGCGAGGGCGGCGCACTTATCCTCCATACGGGATTGAAGATGAAGCCCGATGTGCCTGCAGGGGTGAGGAGTTTCTCCTATAGTCGCGACAAGGGCGATTTCCATGCCGAAAATATCCGCATTGGCAACGGGGCTATCGTGTTTGACTACGTCTCGCCGCTGGGCAATATCAGGGATGTCCGCCTGGGAGTGCCCGTGGGGATTAATATAGAGAATGGTATCGCTGCTTTGGCCTTGGCACAGTTGGCCGGAGCCAATGAAAACGAACTGAGAGAGGCTATGGCCTCGTTCCGCGGTGTGGAGCGGCGTTTTGATTTCCATCTGAATACGCCGCATCACGTGGTGCTTAGCGATTATGCCCACCACCCTGCCGAAATCAAGCAGTGTGTGCTGTCGTTGAGGGAAGTATTCCAAGGGCGCAAGCTCACCGCTATCTTCCAGCCCCACCTCTATACCCGCACTCGCGATTTCTATAAGGATTTCGCGGCATCGCTCTCCCTTCTGGACGAGGTGGTGCTCACCGAAATCTACCCCGCCCGCGAACAGCCCATCCCGGGCGTGAGCAGTAGGCTCATCTATGACAACCTGCGGCCCGGAATAGAGAAATACCTCATCCAAAAAGACACAGTGCTCGATTTCCTCGCCTCCCATCCCACCGATGTGGTGATTATCCTCGGTGCAGGCGACCTCGACAACTACACCGACCGCATCGCTGCCCTCGTAAACAAACAATAATCGCCGCCTCCCCGAAGAGAACTCGAGGGCTCTAATAGAGCTGTCGCTGCTATCAAAATAGAAATGAAGAGTTTCGTTAAACTGCTGGTGATGTTGGGCCTATTGGCCTACCTCGTCTTTGCTTTTGTGAGATTCAATAAGAGTACGGGCGACAAGCGATGCGAGCACGTGGTCATCACTGTGGAAGACGCGGCCAAGGCCAATTTTGTTACCGTGGCCGATATTCGCCAAATCCTTAAGGATACCCATCTCGACCCCACGGGCAAGCATCTGAGCCGCATCCGTCTATCCAAAATCCAAAAGGCGGTGAACGGCCACCAGTTTGTTTTGAGCTCACTTTGCTATATCACTCAGAAAGGCGACGTGGTGATTGATGTGAAGCAGAAACTGCCCATCCTGCGCATCATGCCAGTCAATCAGGAGGGCTATTACGTGGATGCCAACGGCAATAAGATACAGCATGTCAATTATCCCGCCGATGTGATAGTGGTAACGGGGTATGTGGACTATAAGCGCTGGCACAAGGTGCTCACCTTCTTCTCCCAGGTGGTGCAGGACGACCCCTTCTGGAATGATATGATTGAGCAAATCAATATCACTTCCAACGGTCGCATCGAGCTCACCCCGCGCCTCGGCGATCATATAGTGGAACTGGGGCGCCCCGCAAATCTGCCGCTAAAATTGTCTCACCTAAAAATCTTCTATCAAAAAGTAATCAACGAGGTGGGGTGGGACAAGTATTCCCGCATCAGTCTGGAGTATGATAACGAGGTGGTCTGCACCAAAAAAGAATGACCCATAGGCAAAAGGATGGCTGATACGGCCACTCTGTTTCCCCGCATCTGCCGCCCACGGCGGTATTTGCTCACAATAAGAAAATAAAAAAGAAAAAGAATATAATATGGCAACTGAAGAACTAAACATCATTGCGATAGAATTGGGCTCGTCCAAGGTTGTGGGCGTGGCCGGCGTGAAACGATTAGACGGCAAGATAGAAGTGAAAGCCCATGCCCAGCAAGATGCCAGTTCGTTTATACGTAAAGGCATTATCTATAACGAAGACAGAGCCGGAGCCAGTATCCTCACTATTATAGATAAGCTGAAGGAGCAACTGAAGAAGGAAATCACTCAGGTCTACGTATGCTATTCGGGTCAGGGCATCCATTCGGTGCATAATGAGGTGAGCCGCACCTTTGATGAGGGCCACAAGATTGTGAAGGAGGACATCGACAGTCTCCGCGATGAAAATATCAACCATGTCTACGAGGATCACCGCATTCTGGCCGCAGTGCCTCAGGAGTTTAGCGTGGGCACGCTCAAGCAAATGGACGCTGTGGGTGTGCTTAGCGATAATATTGTGGGCCGCTACCTCAATATTATTGCGCGCTCGCAATTGCGCACCAATATTGAGAAGTGCTTTGAAAATCAGGTGCATGTGCGCGTGGCCGAATACAAGCTCACTCCGCTGGTGGTGGCCGACCAGTTGCTCAACGATGCCCAGAAAAACTCGGGGTGCGTTTTGGTGGACATCGGAGCCGATACCACCACTGTCTCCATCTATAAATCCAAACTCCTGCGCTTCCTTTCCGTCATCCCTCTGGGCAGCGAAAATATCACTAAGGACATCATGTCTCTCCAGTTGGAGCATTCCGAAGCCGAGGAGCTCAAGACCAGTAAGTTTGGCGAGCCTTACGCCTCGTTTACCGAGGAGGAGGGCGAATCTGTGGTGAAGACCACCTCTGATGGTATCGAAATCAAGCGCAAGACCCTTAGCGCCGTCATCGACGCCCGCCTCACAGAGATTCTGGCCAATGTGAAACAGCAAATCAACGAGTCCAAATACGCCCGCGAGAGTCTTATCGCGGGGGCGTTCCTCACCGGCGGCGGTGCCAACATGCCCAATATTGTCAATGTCTTTAAGGAAGTGGTGGGTATCGACAAGGTTACCGTTAGAAAGAGTTCTCAATCGGCCGATTACATTCTGCCGCCCGGAATCAAGAACACCGAGGCGCGCTATGTGGCCGTACTGGGCTTGGTGGCCAGCGCTACGCAAAATTGCACCGAGGAACTCAATAAGAGCGACAATATTTCCATCTACGATGATAACGAAGTTGATCTAATTCCAGACAATTCCGTAGCGGAAACGCCTGGCGTTCAGCCGCAGAACAATCCGGAACCCACTAATAAGAAAAAGAAAAAACATTTCTGGCGCAATGTGGCCCATAAGTTCGGCGAATTTGCGGACAGCATTACAAAAGAGTAACCTTTAATCAGTGAAACTAAATAAATCCAGATAGTTATGAACTTATTTGACAAAGTCAGCAAAGATATTTTTGCCGCAATGAAAGCGAAGGACAAGCTCCGTCTGGAGGCCCTGCGCAATATCAAAAAGAATTTCCTTGAGGCCAAGACTGCCCCCGGAGCGAATGATGAACTGCCCGATGATGTGGCCCTTAAAATCTTGGCAAAGATGGCCAAGCAGGGGCGCGACACCGCTGCTCTCTATCGTGAGAAGGGCCGCGATGATTTGGCCGAGGAAGAAGCTGGGCAGGCCGCCATTATCGAGGAATATATGCCCAAACAGCTCACTGCTGCCGAGATAGAACAGGAGGTGAAAGCCGTCATTGCCGAGTTGGGCGCCACATCCATGAAGGATATGGGCAAGGTGATGGGCGTGGCCTCAAAGAAACTGGCCGGTCGTGCCGAAGGCAAGGCCGTGGCCGATGCCGTGAAGCACCTCCTTTCCCAAGCAAACTAATATATCCCCCAATCAGATTAAGATATTTCCCAATTTAATTAAGATATTTCGCCCCGTCCGGTAAAGAAGGAGCATAACAGCGCCGTGGAATGTCATGACAGCGCTATGCAGGAGCATAAAGTCCGTAGATAGAAGAATATCAGCATTATGCAGGAACAAATCAACGGCGTACTCGGTTTTCAGGGCTTCAAGCGCCGCCCTCCCAGTATCATAAAGATATTGGGAGTGGGCAACGGTGGCTGCAATGCGGTGAAGCACATGTTTGAAACCGGCTTGAATGATGTCAGTTTGGCCGTGTGTAATACTGATGCTGCCAAGCTCTATGAATCGCCTGTGGAAAAACGTCTCCAATTAGGCGATGCGGGGTTGGGAGTAGGCGGCGATCCTGTAAGAGGGCGCGAAGCCACTCAAAGTAGTGTGGAGGATATTCGCAAAATGCTTTCCGATGGCACAAAGATGCTCTTCATTACCACCGGATTGGGCGGCGGCACCGGTACAGGCGGCGTTCCCGTCATCGCTCATGTGGCCAAGGAGATGGGCATTCTCACTGTGGCCATCGTTACTTTGCCTTTCCGCTACGAAGGGCTCAATAGAATCGACAAAGCTCTGCTGGGTCTGGAAGACGTGGCCAAGAATGTGGACTCGCTTATGGTGATAAACAACGAGCGTCTGCTGGAGCTTTATCCTTTGGGCTCTTGGGACGAGGCTCTCGCCCACGCCGATGACACTTTGAGCGTGGCGGCCAAGAGTATCGTGGATATAATAAAGGTTACGGCCGTCATCAATCCCGATTTCAACGATGTACGCACCGTTTTGAAGGACGGCGGCATCGCCACTATCACTTCGGCTTCCGCCGAGGGCGTGGATCGCCTGAATCACGCCATTTCCTCCGCGCTCAACACCCCGCTACTGAACAATAACAACATCTTCAAGGCCAAACATCTGCTGATGACAATCTTCACCAGTAAGGCCGAGGACGGCGAACCGCTGATGGTTAGCGAAACGCGCGACCTCACAGCTTTTATGTCCCGCTTCGACCCTCATATCGACTGCAAACACGCCATGGGAAACGATGTTACGCTGGGCAAGAAGATAAAGGTTACGATTCTGGCCTCTGGATTCGGATTGGAAGAGCCCCCTCAGGACGAGGATGTCTATGGCGAGGGCATGTATCACATCACCCAGGGACAACGCCTCACCGAACTCTATGAGCATTTCTACGGCCCTATATCCAACAACCGCCAGTCGTGGAATATCTTTGAATTTCATTCTTCCCAATTGGATGATGACGAATTGATAGACGATATAGAAAATTCGCCTACCTATAAGCGCACCTCCCGTTTCTTAGGCAACCTCCGTATGCGGCGCAAAAACGCCGATACATACTCCGGCGGCGAACAGCAGGACGACACCGCTTCTGCCGCTTCCCCGCACACAATATTTTTCAAGGATGCCGACGGTCCTTCGCTCGGCGCCAACCCTCCTTCCGACAATAATAATGACACCAAGGGCGATGCCTCACACTGATAAAACGGTTTGGCTTTCCTCTTTTTTTGATGTCTACCAAAAATAATAAACCTCTATGGCAAACGATCTATTGAGTTTTGATATGCCCAAGCAGAAACCCTGCATTATCAAGGTAATTGGCGTGGGCGGCGGCGGTGGCAACGCCGTAAAACACATGTATAACGAGGGAATCCACGATGTTAGTTTCGTGGTTTGCAATACCGACTCCCAAGCTCTCAGTGATAGTCCTGTACCCACCAGATTACAGTTGGGAGCCGAGGGCCTGGGCGCTGGCAATCGCCCAGAGCGTGCGCGCAAAGCGGCCGAGGAGAGCCTTGAGGAGATTCGCCGCATGCTGGACGACGGCACAAAGATGGCTTTCATCACTGCCGGTATGGGCGGAGGCACCGGCACCGGCGCTGCTCCAATTATCGCTCGCGAAGCCCGCAAGATGGGTATCCTCACTGTGGGCATCGTAACGATTCCTTTCAAGTTTGAGGGTATTAAGAAGATTGATAAAGCCCTTGACGGCGTAGATGAGATGGCGAAATACGTGGACGCTCTGCTGGTGGTGAATAATGAGCGCCTGCGCGAGATTTATCCCAACCTCACTGTCTTTGACGCCTTTGGCAAAGCCGATGATACTCTAAGCGTGGCCGCAAAGAGTATTGCCGAAATTATTACCGTCCACGGCGTAGTGAACTTGGATTTCCGTGATGTCTGCACAGTAATGAAAGATGGCGGTGTGGCTATTATGAGTACGGGCTACGGCGAGGGCGACAACCGTGTGAGCCAAGCTATTCAGGCAGCCCTGCATTCGCCTCTGCTGAATTATTCCGATATTTACCGCTCCAAGCGATTGTTGCTCAATATCAGTTTCTGTAAGAGCAACGATGGCGAGTCGCTGATGATGGATGAGATGAACGAAGTCCACGAATTTATGAGCAAATTCGATAGCGATGTGGAGACAAAGTTTGGTATCGCCAATGACGACTCGCTTGGCAAGAAAGTGAAGGTTACTATCCTGGCTACGGGCTTCCTTCTCAACGATGTCATCGGCGATGTAGAGGGCTCGCAGAAGCCTGCCCCCACCGAGGAGGACGAGATTGTGCGTCAGGAGCGTGAAGAGCGTCGTGGCAAGTATTATGATGACAACGATGGCTCGCGCTCGCGCCATAATTACCGTATTTATAAGTTTACTTCCGAAAGCCTTGACAACGACGAGGTGATAGCCCAAGTGGAGACCTCGCCCACCTTTAAGCGCACCAACGAGATGCTGCGTTCTATCAACCAATTGACGCAGGCGTTGCGCCCCAGTCAGAATACGGTCTCCACTTCTGCCGATAATTCCCAAAATGCGGCAAATGTGATTGTGTTTGACTGATTTAGAAAGGGGCGAGAGCGGCCTAAGCAGACTTTAAACCCTATGCCCAAAAGAAGCGATAGCAATCTAAACGGAAACTAATGTCCCCACAACAATATGCCCAAGGACAACGATTGGAAAAGGCGGCTCGGGGTGGTCTTTTCCACTAATCCAGACTACAATTATGCCGAGCCGGAGGCGGAGCAACCGCTTTTGGTGGAAAGTGCGCGCCAGCCTTTGCGTGTCAATATAGAGCGCAAGGGTAGGGGCGGGAAGACTGTTACGGTAGTTAGCGGGTTTGTTGGGCCGGATGCAGATTTGCAGTCTCTTTGTCGCACACTGAAAGCGCGTTGTGGCGTAGGTGGTAGCGTAAAGGACGGTCTTATCCTTATTCAGGGCGACAAGCGCGAAAGACTGCGGTCTCTGCTTCCGGAATTGGGCTACACCAATACGCGTTAATTAGGCTGCTGTCGGTCTTTTCTCATTATTATGTCGCCTCACACCTGTCTCCGCCATGCTGTTCTTTACTTTCTACGGATTGTTGCTGATGAACGTGATTGCGTTCTTCGCTTACGGCCTTGACAAACTGAAGGCTGTCCGTCATTGGCGCCGTATTCCGGAGGCTTTGTTGCTGTTGCTATCGTTTTTGGGAGGTAGCATAGGCTCTTTGATGGCAATGTCGCTCTTTCGCCACAAGACGCAAAAACCGCTTTTCCGTATTATGGTGCCGTTATTCCTGTGTCTACATCTTATTCTGCTGGGATGGCTTGGCTATCATTGGTTTGAGCACGTATAGCCGCTTACGTGGCGCAAATGTTTGCAGACAACCCACTGCCGCCTCCTTGCTTTGGCCTTTATTGCCCAGCATTCGCCCTTGATTGCTCGGCGTTTTTCCTTGCTTGCCCAGCATTTGTCCTTGATTGCTCGGCGCTTTTCCTTGCTTGCCCAGCGGTTTATCCTTAACAGCTCGGTATGATAAAAGAAAAATGCGCTCCCGTTTGGGGGCGCATTAATCTTGTGGTTTGTGGTTCAGTCGGCGCAGGCTGGAATTATAATAGCGGGCGTCGCCGGTTACTTCTTTGCCCACAAACGGGGGCAGAGAAAACTGTTCTTCGGGCTTGCCCACTTCCAGCTCGGCCATTTGAAAACCGTCTAAATCGCCGTGAAATTCATCTACCTCCCATCTATGGCCTTCCCACCACACTATCCACCGGTCTTTGTCGATTACGCCTGGCAGACAGAGTTGCAACAGTTTTTTCGCGTCGTCTATGGGAATTTCCTTTTCCCATTCGTAGCGCGAAAGCCCATCTTCAGAGGATGCTCCCTTGATAGTGATATAGGCTTTCTCGGCGCGAATGCGGATACGCACAGTGCGATTGGGGTCGTCGTTTAGGTAACCCTGCACTATGTGGGTGTGGCCCTCGCTAAGATGCTTGTAAGACCCCGCAACTAAATATTTGTGCTCTGTTTCGATGGTAGGAAACAAGTATAAATCCTTTTTTCAAAGCGCATTGCAGGGGAATATCGCACTGCAAATCCATCCTTCTGAAAAAAGGGATTGGTTACGGCAGAGAAATCCGATTATTGTTTGAAAAGGGAGCTACATATTGCTAACCGAATAGGAAATAACGAAAATTGCGGCCAGCACAATCAAACCGATGATGATGCCCCAAATGACATATTCGGCTTGTTTTTTCTGTTTGGCCTCGCGCTTCTCCACTTTTGCCTGATGTTTGTAGTTCATTACGACTTTGTTTTTTATTGTTATTGATTTGTTGTCTGCAAAAATAATAAAAGTTGCTCTTAAATCCCGCCTTTGTGCCTGCAAAATCGCTCAAAGAGGACGTAATTACTGTGTTTTGATGGATAATCGGCGATTTGTTGCTAAGGATTCGGCCTTTTCGTTATTGTTGATTGCTATTTTCTTTGTTGCTTATTGTGAGCGCCACTTATTCTTGGGTCTGGCTCATTAGATATGCTTTGATAAACCCGTCTAATTTGCCGTCCATCACGCCCTGTACGTCGGAGGTTTGATAGCCGGTGCGGTGGTCTTTCACGCGGCGGTCGTCAAAGACGTAGGAGCGTATCTGGCTGCCCCATTCTATCTTCTTTTTTCCGGCTTCTATCTTGGCTTGCGCGGCTTGGCGGCGCTTGAGCTCGCGGTCGTAGAGCTGTGAGCGTAGCAGGCGCATGGCGTTTTGTCGGTTTTCCAGCTGTTTGCGGCTCTCGGTGTTCTCGATAAGGATTTCTTCTTCCTGTCCGGTGTCGGGGTCGGTGTATAGATAGCGGAGGCGCACGCCGGTCTCCACCTTATTCACGTTTTGCCCACCGGCGCCGGAGGAGCGGAAAGTGTCCCACGAGATCTTGCTGGGATCAACGTTCACCTCAATGGTGTCGTCCACCAGTGGGGTAACAAACACGCTGGCGAAACTGGTCATGCGCTTGCCCTGCGCATTAAAGGGCGACACTCTCACCAGTCTGTGCACGCCATTCTCGCTTTTAAGGTAGCCATAGGCCATATCGCCCTCCACCTCGATGGTGCATGTCTTGATGCCGGCTTCATCGCCGTCTTGGAGGTTGGCGATGCGCGTCTTGTAGCCGTGAGCTTCGCAGTATCTTAGATACATTCTCATCAGCATGGCGGCCCAATCCTGGCTTTCTGTTCCGCCGGCGCCACTATTGATTTTCAGGACACAGTCCATCTGGTCTTCATCGGCCTTGAGCATATTCTTCAGCTCCAGCCCCTCCAAAGCATCCATCGCCTTTTGGTAGGCGGTGTCCACTTCTTGTTCGCTCACCATCTGGTCTTTGAAAAATTCCAAGCTAAGCTCCACTTCTTCGGTCAGACTACACAGTTCATCGTAGTGGCTCACCCAATATTGCAGGGTCTTCACCTTTTTCATCTGCTGTTCCGCCGCTTTTGGGTCGTCCCAAAAGTCGGGTGCCTGGGTGCGCAGTTCTTCTTCCTCGGCCTCCATCCGTTTCTGGTCGATATTGATGTAGTGGCCGAGGTCGTCTGTTCTTTTCTTTAAGTCCTTATATTGCTCTTGCGTTATCATCTTGTTGTTTGTGCACTTGTGAGTTGCCGGTCGCGGCTTATGAACTGCAAAGTTAATAATTTCTTTACAAAAGCAATCCTTTTACAGCAGCGGCGCCCTCAATGTGTGGACATTGGGGGCGCCGTATAATAGGAAAATGCGTGGGGGGTTACGCCACTTTGTTGAGTTTCTTGATGACAGAGAAGATAAACAGGGCAGCAACAAAGCATATTGCCACCAAAACAATCCAAACAACGTAGAGCGGGCTGTGGCCCCATATCATTGTGGGGATGGAAACGAGGAAGTTGCCCACGGCGGTAGCCACAAACCAGCCGCCCATCATCATACCCTTGTATTTGGGTGGAGCCACCTTGCTCACAAAAGAGATTCCGATGGGCGATAGCAGCAATTCTGCGAAAGTGAGGATGAGATATGTGGATACAAGGATGTTAGGGCTCACATTAGCCAGATGCTGCGGGTTGTTGGCATCGGGGGCGGGCAGGCCTAATGAGGAAACGGTCATCAGCAGGTAAGCGCACGCGGCCACCAGCATTCCGAGGCCGATTTTGACGGGGGCCTTCGGCTCCTTGCCTTTCTTTGCCAGCGCACCGAAGATGGCGATGCTCACCGGCGTGAGCAATACCACGAAGCACGGATTAAACTGCTGGAAGATAGGCGCCTGTATCGTAATATCCTGAATGTTTGAGGCTTTGTAGGCCAAGACGCCTGAGCCGACAAGAATTAAAAGGAAGTAGATAATGCGGGCGCGTTTGGTATGGCTTTGGAATACTCCAAACAGACCGTAGACAATCAAGATTACCATCACCAGATTTGTTACGTCAAACTCCATGGCCGTTACGCCGGAGGCAGAAGTGGCCACATAGTCGCGGGCGAAGTAGGTGAGGGTGGCGCCGTTTTGGTGGAAGGCCATCCAGAAGAAGATCACCACGGCAAAAACCAAGCACAGGCACACGATGCGCTCCTTGGTCTCGGAGGGAGAAAGCTCTTCGGTGGGCAGGGAGGAGGTGTTGAGCTCTTCGTCCTCCTTTTTAGCTCCTGTGATAACCTGCTTAAACGTGGGGCGACCCAGATAATAAATCAAGATGCTCACAATCAGTGAGGCGCAGGCCACAGCGAAAGCGAAATGATAGCTGTCGGCTTCGGCCATACCCAATGATTTCTGTGCCCATCCCATGATAGCGATGGCGGCGGTGGGGGCAAACAGCGAGCCCACGTTGATAAGCATATAAAAGATGGAGAATCCGGCGTCGCGCTTGTTTTCATATTGCGGAGTGTTGTATAGATCGCCTACCATCACCTGCAGGTTGCCCTTAAACAAACCCGTGCCGAAGCTCACCAGCACCAATGCGGCGCCCATGGCCACTATTGCCACCAAATCCTTGCCCAATGGGATAGAGAGTAGGGCATAGCCGATAAACATGATGAATACGCCTATCGTTACCATCTTGGAGTAACCGAATTTGTCGGCCAAGATACCGCCAAACAAGGGCAGGAAATATACCAGCATCAAGAAGCTGGAGTATATCAAACCGGAAACGCCGGTGCTCCACCCGAAGTTGGCTTGCAAAAACAGGATAAAGACGGCAAGCATCGTGTAATAGCCGAATCGCTCGCCCGTGTTGGCAAATGCCAGGGCCCATAGGCCTCGAGGTTGTCCTTCAAACATTGTTTTATTCTTGTGTTTAATTGTTGATATTCTGTATTATAACTAATCGGTGCCCATTATTGCCAAAGGGCAATCTTATGGCCGCGTCCCAAATCCAATGAGCCTGTAGGGAACCCCAGTGCGCGGAATACGCGGCTTATCGTGAGCAATGTGATAGGGCTCTTACCGTTTTCTAGTTTCGCAATCTGCGATTTTTTTACGCCCATTTTTTCACCCAACTGCTCTTGAGTGAGATTTTGCTCCATACGTGCTGACTTGATAGCTTCGCCAACAAGATAGGCATCCATTTCGGCCTTCAATTGAGCCTCCATCTTGTCGCGCTTAGGGGTGCCAATTTTTCCGATGTCCTCGTCCATAGCTTCTTCCAATGTATAGAGCTTGAGGTTTCCTAATTGTTTCATATTATTTTGTTTTGACTTCAAAGTAAAGTTTCCTTGTTTTTTCAGCTTTCGCTATTTCTTTTGATGGCGTTTTTTGCGTTTTCTTGACAATGCCGTGTGTTGCAACGATTAGAGTTTCTGCTTCTGTGTCCCAGAAAGCGAACAGCCGGTAGTTCAAACCATTGTATTTTGTTCTAAACTCCCAAATGTCGGAGTTTTCCAACTTCTTGAATATCTCTGCGCTACCTAAGCTTATCTTGTTTTTCCAATATTGTAATATACTTTTTCTTTTGCGGCTTCTGGAAGGGAGTGAAGGAATTGCCTCGCTTCTTCTAACAATATTATTTTAAATAATTCTGTAGCCATTTGCCTGTGTCCGAACTTATTTGTCTTGTTGTATTAAGTCCGCGGTCTTTTTTACTTCCCTCTCTACTTCAGGTTCGCCTTTTCCAAGCCGTAGCCTTTGCGTTTGTCTTCGGCGCGAAGCAGGATTGAGATGATGATGGCGATGACGCCGCACAGAGCAAAGATTGACATCGACATGGTATAGTCCGTTTGGCCGTCGGCGGGAGTGTTTGCTGCGTTCACCTTACCAATCAGTATGGGCACGAGGGCAAGACCGATGTTCTGGATATAGAAGATGAGGGCGTAGGCCGTGCCCAACAGCTTCATAGGGATAATCTTCGGCACAGACGGCCACATCGCACTGGGCACAAGGCCGAAAGCCACGCCCAGCACAATCATCGCCACAATCGCGAGCACCCACGAGGTGAGGGGCAGGGCAAATGTTACGTGGACGAGTGTGAGCAACACCGCGCCGATTATCATGAGTGTGGCGCCGTGGCCCTTGCGGTCGTAGATGGAGCCAAACAGGGGCGTAAGGAAGATAGTGCCAAAGGGCAGCATGGCGGGAATGAGCCCGGCCACGTTCTCGGCCACGCCGTATTTTGTTACCATCAGCTTGGTGGCGAATTTCAGGAAGGGGAACACGCCGGCATAGAACATCAGGCACAGCAATGTGATAAGCCAAAATCCTTTGTTGGTGAACAGGAGCTTGAGGTCGGCGAATTTGAATCCTTCCTCCGGCTCGGTTTGCGTGGCGGCTTTCTCCTTGTCGTATTTCTTATCCATCACGGAATAGACGAGGAAGCTGACCAAGCCAGCGCAAAGCAGGGCAGCGCCCAATCCCACGCTGGCGCTCACGGCGCCCATGCTCTTGGCAAAGGGCAATGAGAGAGCCAGTGCGCCGGCTGTGCCGATACGCGCCAAAGCCACCTGCAATCCCATGGCCAACGCCAGTTCGTGGCCGGTAAACCATTTCACTATCACCTTGCTCACGGTGATGCCCGCAATCTCGCAGCCCACGCCGTAGGTGGCGAAGCCTGTGCACGCGATAATCACCTGAGTGGGGTAGCCAAACAGCGTGCCCTCAAAGGTATGGCTCACGGCGTAGTATTTTATCAATGCGCCGCAAAACATCACCACCGTGCTCATTATGCCGGTGAAGCGGATACCGAATTTATCCAATATTATGCCGCCGAAAAACAGCAACAGTAGGAAGACATTGAAAAACCCGTAGCTGCCGGAGAAAAACCCGTAGTCGTCGGGGCTCCACCCCAGGCCGCCTGCCTCCCTTGGGGCGGTGAGCAGTGGCTCAAGGGGCGACATCACGTCCGTGAAGAAATATCCGAACATCATCGTGAGCGACACCAATATCAATGCCGTCCACCTCGCGCCCTTACTGTCTTTTATGGAGCGGCGCAGGGTGGTGGCCACGCCGCATTTCATTTCTTTGATATCAGAATCTAATTCAGCCATTTTGCAATGTTTTTATTATAAATCTGCGCAAATTTAATGTTTTTTCTTCGTTCGGTTGCTATATCTTCACCAAAACTTCCTTTTTCTCCCTTTTTTGCCACGTTATGACCGTTCTTGGCAGTGTTTTTCCAGTGTGGGGTGGTCGGAATTAGTGTAATCGCGCGAGGCAATGCGTGTAACGAACATTTCTTGCCCATCTCCGATGAAAAAATGCCGAGAAAAATCCACATCCAATCGTTTTGACTATCGTTAACAGTGCTGTAACAATAACTAAACAGT
>CAZQVW010000024.1:4183-16294 GCA_964596865.1 uncultured Bacteroidaceae bacterium | reverse complement strand
TAACAGCGTATCCTTTCGCAGTAATTGTGCTTCTTATGGCACTTTTTGTTGCTAAGAAATGCGCTTGCGCCACGCGATTTTGAGGCTGTAGGGACGATCG
This sequence comes from uncultured Bacteroidaceae bacterium, assembly GCA_964596865.1. Taxonomy (GTDB): domain Bacteria; phylum Bacteroidota; class Bacteroidia; order Bacteroidales; family Bacteroidaceae; genus UBA6382. The sequence goes on along the minus strand of CAZQVW010000024.1, from coordinate 16,194 downwards.
GGCTCGAACCGATGACCTTTGCAATGTGACTGCAACGCTCTAAACCATCTGAGCTACGCCCCTGAAACCGACTGCAAAATTAAGGATATAATTTTAATTTCCATACTTTGAGAGGAAAGAATTTCTTCTTTTTGTAGATTTTATTTCAAAATCGCATGATTTTCGTAGCAAAACAATAATTTGCGGTTGCCTAAATGTGGCGTGGCGTGAATGCGGCAGATTTTATTTTAGTTGCATTTTCTGTTTCCCAAAAGGCTGATACACTAATTTTATTTTATAACTTTGCCGCAATATACGTGTGTGTTGATTGGCTATCAACATATTCTATTAGTCTGAAGATTAATTTCGCAAGCTTGTCGGCGTAAATGGCGGGGCAAGATTACAAAGGAGAAATCATATATCAGATGAAAACAAAAAAGAGAAGGTTTGGCACGTGGGCGCCAAGCGGTTGGAGATACCTAAAAGTGTCTGTGGCCGTTGTGATGGCTACTGTATGTATTCAGACGGCGGTGGCCCAGCAGCGTAGCAGTGATCAGGCGGTTTCCATCGCAATCCAAAAGCGCAGTGAATTGATTAACAAGGCCAATGGCGCCCTAATGGGTGGCGCCCGCAGTCGCGCGTTTAATAAGCAAACGATGAGTATCACTGGTTCCAGTGAGGTGGCGGGGCGATTGATTGAAAAAGAATTGCTTTTGACCCATGGGCGTGATGCCAAGGCTGCCGCACAAATGCTTAATGCCCTAAGGAGTGTGGGCAACGCGTTCTATATCTGCCAGGATAAGGAGGCCGAGGGCTTTGTGGTGGTGAGCGGCGACGAAAGGATGTCCGAAGTGCTGGCCTACAGCCTCACGGGTAGACTGGATGTGGACTCCCTGCCCCAAGGGGCGAGAGAGTTGCTACTTACTTATGTGGCCAACAAACTGTATCTCGACACCAACATCATTCCTAAGGCACAGAAGCGCGCTATGCAGACATCTCCCCGTTCACTACCCATGGCGGGCGCCGAAGAGGTGGGCCCACTGCTGACTACCAATTGGGGGCAGAGCTATCCATTCAATGCCGCGTGCCCTTATTACGATGGAACTCACCAAGCCGTGACGGGCTGCGTGGCTACCGCCATGGCGCAGGGAATGAACTACTACAAATTCCCCACTACCGGCAAAAGGGCGCATTCCTACACCTCCGCCACTCACCATCTTAGGCTCTCAAAGGATTTCTCCGCCACCACTTTTCAGTGGGATAAGATGCAAAACACCTATCCCACCTCTAATGTGCCGCAAGACCAGGTGGACGCTATCGCCGACCTCATGCTGTCCTGCGGCGTGAGCGTGGATATGGATTACGATACCGAATCCGCAGCCTCGCAAACCGATCAGGTTGTTGCCCTTCAGAAATATTTTGGGTATGATCAGGATATGGCTATTGCCACAAAGGATTGTATGCCGCTTTCGGCGTGGCACAACCTGTTTATCCGCGAGCTCAACGCCAAGCGCCCGCTGATGATAAGCGGTTATTCCACAGGTGGCTACGGTCATGCCTTTATAATCGATGGCTATACGCCCGATGGCGATGACTACCCCTATTATCATGTGAATTGGGGCTGGCGCGGAGAGGCCAACGGCAGTTATAAGATGGATAACATGCAGGATTCTGAACATAATACCGGTGTATACTCTGTCAATCTGGCTGCAATCATCAATTTCATGCCCGACAACGGTGTGGAGGACAACCCCTCGTTTATGCAGATCGCCTCGGTGGAGAGCCAAAGCCAGACGGTAGACCTCACACAGGGCCAATCGCTCGCCCTTGACATCACTCAGTGTATTAACGGCAGTGTAAAGCCTTTTTCCGGCACCATAACGCTCTATCTTGTAGATAATAAGGGCGCGCGCACCGCCGTGCAATCGCTTACGCTCAACAATGTGGGCACTTCCTACTTTTATTCCGGCACACAAAACTGCTCCGTACCCTCCACTCTGGTCTCCGGCAAATATTCCATCGCCGCCACCGCGCAAGCCAGCGGCAGTGATAAGGTGCAGGAGATAGAAATCGGCAATGTGGGCGACAGTGTGGTGATTATCAACGACCAAAACATTTATTACCCCTCCGTGATGGCCACGGCGCTCACCACCTCCCTTTCCGGCGCCAACAATTTTTCGGTGGCCGCTACTAATGTGTGCAATTTCGCCGACCGCCCCTTCTCCGGCACACTCCAAATGATTGTTTGCGACCACTATGGCAAGTTTGTTGCCGCCTTTGGCTCCATCCAGCAACTTAATAATCTGCCTAAATACAGTCGTTACTCCACTACCTACAATTTCCGTGGCGCCCTCACGGAAAGTCTGAGCGATGGCGCCTACCAAATCAACCTCGGCGCCTGCCAAAACGGGTATAATTCGTGGAGCGCCGTGAAAAAGTATGTGCTCAACGGTAATAGTATCACTGATTGGGGCTTAGATGCCACCACTCCTTTCTATGTGCGCAACGGGAGAATCTCCCTCACCTGTCCATACGTGGAGGGCGATGCCAATCAAGACGGTTCGCTCAATGTGGCAGACCTTCAGGCGCTTATCCGCATGATTCTACGCAATTATTCCACCCGTGATTTTGCTTTCTTTGCCTCCGACCTCGATGTGAACGCTCGCCTCAACGTGGCCGATTTCAGTTTGCTCGTGCCAAAGGTGCTTAATGCTGCCGGTTCGCGCCGGTTCGCCCAATCCAATGCTTTTCCTGCCGCAGATAATGAGGGCGGCGAAGCTATGATTAGTGTGGAGGGCGCCCTGCTCTCGGTGGACGAGGACGGCGCCACCTATCGCGTGGACATCAATCTTAGTAATGCCGACAGGGAGGTGAACGCCCTCCAGTTTGACCTGCGCGGCGGTGCGGACATAGAGATTCTGGCCGATTCTGCCACCACTTCTTTGCGCACTCCCAACTTCAGAATCGCGCAAAGCGGCGGTCGTGTGCTCCTTTATAATATGGACGATGCCAATATTTCCGGCAACGAGGGCACTGTGTTGAGCTTGAGGCTGAAACGCCGCGATGCGCTACTGCAGGGCGGCTTGCCTGTGAGTATAGATGATGTTATCCTAAGTATGGGCGATGATTGCAGTGCCATTAGGAGTGCCTCCGTGGGCTTTACCCTTGATGTCAGCGGGGTGAAAGCCTCCGAGGGTGGTCTCACCGGATTGCAAGGCGTGTCCTCTATCGCAGGATTGACAATAGAGGGCGGAAAAGGTGTCATTATCATCCATAATGAGGCTTTTGGCGCGCAATACGCCGACAATACTGCGCATAATATTGGCGATACCACACAAAGTTCCGTCCCCTCCGCCCTCCACATCTATTCTTTGGACGGCCAGCGGGTGGCGACAGTCTACCTGCGGGCGGGCGAGACAACGCGTGTCTCCCTGCCGCGAGGCATTTATGTGGTTGGGAATAAGAAAATAACCGTAAGATAGGCCATAGATATGAAAAAGATAATTATGATGTGTATGACTCTTGCGGTCTGGGTGAGCGGCTTTGCTGTAGACAATAATACTCTTTCTATTGCTGCATTGCGCTCCGTGGCCGGCGAGCGCAATGTGGTGCTCACCGTGAATATGGATAATCGCGACAGTGTGAGCGACCTTCAGTTTGACATAGTCTTGCCCGCAGGCGTGAGTGTGGCGACCGACACCGATGGCAATGCACTAATCAGCGCCAATACTCGGCGCGGTGGCGCCAACGCCCATGCTGTGAGCACTATGCGCCAGACTGATGGCTCATTGAGGGTGGTGTGCACCTCCTCCAGTGGTACGCCTTTCGCCGGTAACACAGGCGCTGTGCTCACTATTTCCGTCAATTTGGACAAGGACATCTCTGTAGGCGACAAGACTATCCTGCTGAAGAACATCGTTCTCTCGGATAGGAACGGCAGTTATACTCCGAGGAATGTTAGGGGCACGCTCACCGTTCAAGCGGTGGCTGTGCTCACTTTCCTGCTGGACGGACAGGAGTTGAGTCGCGATACAGTGGTGGTGGGGTCGCCCATAAGCGCGCCCACTGTGGCTGAGCGCGCGGGATATACTTTCAGCGGCTGGGGCGAAGTGCCGTCTGTCATGCCTAATTACAACCTCACCCTCTCCGCCACCTTCACCATCAATAGATATGTGATTCTCTTTGTGGCCGATGGAGTGGAGGTGAACCACGATACCATTGCCTTCGGCACGCCTATCACAGCTCCCGCCGCTCCGCAGAAAGAGGGCTACACCTTTACGGGCTGGGGCGATGTGGACGCCACTGTGCCCGCCCACAATTGCACCTATACGGCGCAGTATTCCCCAAACAGTTACGCTCTTTCGTTTGTGGCGGACGGCAATCTTGTTCGGCGCGATAGTGTGGTCTATAATACTGCCCTCACCTCGATTTCCACCCCGCAGGCTCCCGCTAAAGACGGTTACACTTTTCTGCGCTGGGACAGCGTGCCTGCCGCAATGCCTGCTCACGATGTTATGGCCGCGGCCGTTTACTCTGTGAACAGTTATATCCTCCGTTTTGTGGCCGATGGCGTGGAGGTGAATTGCGATACCATTGAATACGGCGTTGCCGTTTCCGCGCCCGCGCCCGTGGAGAAGGAGGGTTACACTTTCTTGCGGTGGGATAGCGTGCCCGCCACCATGCCCGCCCACGATATGGAGTGTGTGGCCGTGTATGCGGTAAATAAATACGCGGTAACGTTTCTGGTGGACGGTGTTGTCTTTGAGGCAGACACCGTTTGCTACGGTGACACCATTGTCTTGCCGGAAGACCCCGTGAAGGACGGTTATACTTTCGTGGGCTGGCAGGTTATCCTGGGCAACTCCACTGCCGATACTGTTTGGATTGATGCGGATTACGTGATGCCTGCCCGCGACGTGGCGGCTACGGCTGTGTTTATACAGGATGCCATCCGTGGCGATGTGAATGGCGACGATGTGGTCAATTCCTCGGACGCAGTAGCAGTGTATAATGTCATCAGTGCTGGGGGCACAACGGGCGACAGCAACAAGGCCGACATCAATGGCGATGGTGTGGTGAATTCCTCCGACGTGGTGGAGGTGTTTAACATCATTGCCGCCGCAGATTAGACCGCCATGTTTCCCTTTCAGTCGGTTACTGCGCTTTCCCCACACATGGAAATAGATTTACATTAGCAATTCTAAAAAGGATTGAGCATTATAAAAACGTATTGCCTGCAAAGGCCATATTTATGGACTTTGCAGGCAATATGTATATTGGTTATGCTCTGTTTACAATCAGAATCAGTTCGCAATTAACAAGAATTTGACACCCTCCTCGCCTGCCAAAGATTGCCCATCGCCCGCTTTTGTGCTGTATGGCAATCAATTGCGGTGGCGAAGGCGGAGTTTCCTATAGCCTTGTGCCGTGTTAGTCCAGCATAAGCCTACGCTTTTTGGGGGCGACAATAAACCCGCGTGAGGTGATATTATGGCTTTACTTCAAATACTTGGCGAGGTCGGCGGGGAGGTAGAACATATCGTTGCGGTCTACGTAGGTAACAACCGAGGGGATTTCCACTTCCTGCGCGCGGATTTTGGCGTTGGAAAAGACGTGGATAAGATTGGTGTTGGCCTGCACCCAGAGGGAGCGCCCGTTTTGGGGATTGGTAACGGTGAGGATAGGCCATGTGTTCTTCTTGTCGGAATGAGTGATGGTGCAGGTATAATTGGCGAACACCTGTTTATGGGGCGCGAAAATCTGCTTGGTGAATTTGTCCATCTTGCCGTCCATGCTCCACAGGCTTTGAATGTAGGAGGCCAACTGTGTGTTCTTGTTCATTCCCATTGGGCGGCGGTTTTGCGGGTCATAGACGGCAAGGAAGACGTCTTCGCCGGTATGTCCGCCGGTGGTCCACCCGAAATAGGTGTGGGCTGTGAGTATCTTGCGGATGATGCCATCGAGGTAGGAGGAATAAAAGCGCGAATCCTTGCGCGGCTGGCGGTCGGCCTCAGGGATAGGACTTTGTCTGTAGCCCTTGCAATTGATGATGGCGTTGAATTCCTCTGCACTTAGTTCGATATTCTCATATTGGCGGAAGAGCGAGCGCAGGGAATCATAGGGGGCGGCATTGATTATGCGCGCCATGGCCTCACCGCTGCGACGGAAGGAATTGAGCGGGCCAAAGAGTTTTTCTATCGAAGAACCGGAATAATTGCCGAGGTCGGCGCGGCCGATGGAGAAACCGCTGTTGCCGTGGTCGGGCACGATGATGACGGTGGTGTTGCCATCGCGTTTGGCAAAATCCAGAGCCACGCCAATGGCGTCATCAAAGGCCAAGAAATCTGTTACGAGGGCGGCGGGGTCGTTGTTGTGGGCGGCCCAATCCACCTTTGAGCCCTCCACCATTAGGAAGAAGCCCTGTTTGTTCTGGGATAGCTTATTGATGGCGATGCGCGTCATCTCGGCCAGTGAGGGCTGGGCGGTGGTGTCGCGGTCGATGTCGTAATCCATATCCACGTCGCCAAATAGTGCCCACAGTTTTTTGGAGCGATTGGCGCGCAGGGCGGCGAGGTCGTTGCGGATAACGCTATAGTTGCGCTTGAGCAGATATTTCTCGCTTTGGGGCGAGAGGTAGTGATTGCCGCCGCCGATAACCACGGAGAATCCGTTGTGTACGGTCTGGTCGGCAAGCAGTTGCGATTCGTTGCGGGAATAATGATGGGCGGAGCAGTCGGCTGGTGTGGCGTGGCAGAATTGGCAGGTAAACACCATACCGAGGGCCTTGCCCTTGAGTATGCGTCCTGCCTCCAGGATGGAGGCCATAGGTGCGTCGGCGCGAGTGGTGTCGATGGGCTCGAGGTCGTTGCGGCCACGACTGGGCGGATAGGTGGAGATATATCCGGCCAGCGAGGAATGGCCTGTAACATAACAGGAGGTGGTGGGGGCGGAATCGCCGATGGGCGAGTTAGAGCAGATGGAGCGCACGGTGCCGCAAAGCCATGGGTCGATATTTAGGTTGCCTCGCCAAGCAGTATCTGCGGGAGTGGCGCCCGGGCCGTTGCGATAACATTTCAGCCAGCGCGCAGCACTAAGAGTGGGCAACGAAGTGCCGTCGGTAATCATTAGGATAATGTTGCGGCGATCCTTGGCAAAGGACGGATTGATGCTCACGACAAGGGCCACCAATAAAAGGATAACGATTTTCTTCATACCTGTTTGTATAATATAGTTTATAATGAGATTAATTGCAAAGTGGTGGTGATGGGTAGCTTACAATGTGATGGTGGTGCCGGAATTGGCGGAAAGACTGTCGGCGCGGGTGATGATCACATTCTTCACGCCGGCGTGGAGGGCGGAGAAAGCGTTGTCCAGTTTGGGCAGCATACCGCCGCTGACGATGCCCTCACTTTTCAGTTGCTCGTAGGAGGCTGATGTGATGTGGCTGATGACGCTGTCGTCGTCATCGGGATTGCGCAGAACGCCCTTTTTCTCGAAACAAAAGACAAGGGTAACATCGTATATCGCGGCCATGGCTTTGGCTACGGAGGCGGCGATGGTGTCGGCGTTGGTGTTGAGCAGATGGCCGTCCTGCCCCAGTGTGAGCGGGGCCATAATAGGCACAATGCCGCCCTCTATCAATACTTTCAGGGCATGGGCGTCCACCTTGTCTACATCGCCCACAAATCCGTAGTCCACGCCCTGTGCAGTAATGGGGCGTCGATGGGAGCGGATTACCCCCATGTCGGCTCCGGTGAGGCCAAGGGCGCGAATGCCCTGTTGCGAGAGCGAGGCCACTATCTGCTTGTTCACCAGTCCGCCATAGACCATTGTTACTACGCGCAGCATTTCTGAATCCGTGATGCGGCGCCCGTCCACCATCTTTGTCTCGATGCCGAGGCGCGAGGCTAAGGCCGTGGCTGTGCGCCCGCCGCCGTGGACGAGCATCTTATTGCCGCTTATTTGGGCGAACCCGTGGAGCAGTGTGCTTAAAGACTGCGCTTGTTCCACCACGGCGCCGCCTACTTTTACTATTGTTAGGGAACTCATTGTTTGCTTATGGGAAAATATAGAGAGAATAGGAGTTATTAGGGGATTGGAGATGTATTTGGTAACGAGAGATAATGGGCTGCGTTGTCAGGCAGACCCGATTAGGCTATTCCAAATAAGTATATCCGTAGAGGCCGCGCTGATAATTGGAAAGAAAATCTTTGCCTTCGCGGGCAGTGATGCGCCCTTCGCTGACGGCTCTGTCTACCCAGCTCTCCAGGCGGCGCACCATCTGCTTGGGGTCGTATTGCACATAATCCAAGACATCGGCCACCGTCTCGCCATCGATAATCTGGTCGATATGATATTGGCCGTCCTTATTCACAGAGACGTGCACGGCGTTGGTGTCGCCAAAGAGATTGTGCATATTGCCCAGAATCTCCTGATAGGCGCCCACCAGGAAAACGCCGATGTAATATGGCTCGCCCGTGCGCAGAGTGTGGAGGGGAATATAGGATGTCTGGCGCGTATTGGTAACAAAAGTCTCTATCTTGCCATCGCTGTCGCAGGTGATGTCCTGAAGGGTGGCGTTGCGCTCGGGTTTTTCGTTGAGGCGATGTATAGGAATAATGGGGAAGAACTGATCTATGGCCCACGAATCGGGCAGCGACTGGAACAGCGAGAAATTGCAATAGTATTTGTCGGCCAGGAGCTTGTCCAACTTTCTCAATTCCTCTGGCATGTGTTTTTGGGTATGGGCGATGGCGTTCACCTCGCGGGTGATACTCCAATAGACGCTCTCTATTTGGGCGCGGGTGCGAAGGTCGATGAGACCGTGGCGAAAGAGGTCGAGGCCCTCCTCGCGTATCTGTTCGGCATCGTGCCAATCCTCCAGCATGGAGCGCGCCGACACCTTATCCCATATCTCCGACAGGTCGCGCACAAGCTGGTGGTCTTCTGGCGAGGCCTCCCAGCTTTCGTCCATCTGGGGCACGGAGGTGGATTCGAACGCTTCCAGGATAAGCACGCTGTGATGGGCGGACAAAGAGCGACCGCCCTCACTGATGATGTTGGGGTGGGGGATGGTGTTCTTGTCGGCCGCCTCCACAAAGGTGTAGACGCAGTCGTTGATGTATTCCTGAATGGAATAATTGACGGAGCTCTCGCTGTTTGACGAGCGAGTGCCGTCATAATCCACGCCCAATCCGCCGCCGCAGTCCACAAACTGGATTTTGAAGCCCATCTTGTGTAGTTGCACATAGAATTGTGCGGCCTCGGTCAGGGCCGATTGGATGCGGCGGATTTTGGTGATCTGACTACCGATGTGGAAGTGCATCAGTTTGAGGCAATCCTCCATGTGGTGGTCGCGCAGGTATTCCAAGGCCTTCAGCAGGTCGGAGGAGTCGAGCCCAAATTTGCTGGCATCGCCCCCGCTTTCCTCCCATTTGCCGGCGCCCGATGAGGCCAGCTTGATGCGTATGCCAATCTGGGGGCGGAGGTTGAGGGTAGCGGCGGTGGAGAAGATGGTGTCCAGTTCTTCGTATTTTTCCACCACGAGGAAGATCCTTTTGCCCATCTTCTGGGCCAATAGTGCCAGTTCGATGAAGTTGCGGTCTTTATGGCCGTTGCAGATGATGAGGCTGTCGCTGTCCATATTGGCGGCGATGACGGCATGGAGCTCGGGTTTGGAGCCCGCTTCCAAACCGAGGTTGTATCTCTTGCCATGACTGATGATTTCCTCCACCACGGGGCGCATTTGGTTTACCTTGATAGGGAAGATGATGAAATGTTCGCCCTGATACTTGTATTCTTTGGCTGCCTTCTCAAAGCAACTGGCCGTTTTCTCGATGCGGCTGTCCAGAATGTCGGGAAACCTTAGGAGCATGGGCGGCTTGGTGCGGTGGGAAGCGAGGTCGTCCACCAAATCCTTGAGGTCAATCTCGTTGCCGTCCTTGCAGGGAGAGACATATACGTGTCCTTTTTTGTTGATGCCAAAAAAATTTACGCCCCAACCGCTGATGTTGTACAGTTCTTCAGAGTCTTCAATTCGCCATTTTGCCATGCTTTGTCGTTTTATGAGAGTATTGTTAAGTTTGTTTGCGGCCGGCAGTGTAGTTACAAGCACTGCCGGCCGGCAAATGATCTGGTTATTTAGGAATTATTTCACTGCGATTTTCTTGCTGCTCACGCTGCCGTTGTTGCTGGTTATACGTACAACGTAAGTTCCCTGCGCGCCCACCGGCACGTTTAGGCGGGTGGTTGGAGCAAAGGTTGTGGTGGAGCCCACCTTTTGCCCGAGGGTATTATATACCTCTACTTTTGCTCCTGCGGTGATGTCGCCGGTAACAACCACGCCACGGGTGGTGGCGCTCACCTTAAGCCCCTGCTTTGCGGAGGCTGCGGCGTCTTTTATCGCAGTGGCGTTATCATCGCTTGGCGTGAAGCGCAGGGTGTAGTTGTACTTTGTGTCCTTTTTGATAAGATACTTGTCCATTATTCGCTCCGATTGCATACATGAGCCGTTGCCGATACCCACTTGAATTGCATCGAAGTGGGCGGTGGTCATTGTGCTGGTAGGCAAATCCCAGTTGTGGGGAGTGGTGTGGAGAGTGCGGTCGTCCCACGGGGTGAGCGAGAAATCTACGTTGCCCTCGCTCTCAATTCTCAGCGAGAGGTTGTCGCTGCCGCTGAGAGTGAGCCAGCGGAACTGGCGGCGGTTGCCGTTGCTCTGCGGGTGGGCAAAAGGCTCGTACATGCCCATGAGGGTGTTTTTGTAGATGCCGAAATATTCGCCGTCTTCGCGATCCCAATAACTGGATAGCGGGCCGCGTGCGTAGTATTCCACGTCAGTTAGGTTGGTAGGGAAGTTCATCTCCATACCTACACGGCGGCAGTTGGTGCCCACAACGGTATAATCGGACGCCATGTCCATACTTCCGTCTGCATAGATGGTGTATGTGTAGACGAAGTTGTGGTTGCTGCCCGTGCCGGTTACTTTTACAGTGGCCGTGCGGCTATCATTGGCGAGGGAGAAGGTGGCCGTCTGCGTATTCACCCCGTTTCCAGTCTTGTAAGACTTGTTTCCGTAGGGGTCATCGTTGTCGCCGCCGTATGGAGCATCGTTTTCTATCCAGCGATAGTTGCAGGGGCGCGGGCCATTGTTTTGCACAATGAGATCCTTATTGTTATAGACCCATTTGGTGAGCGTACCGTTGTTGGAGAAGGTGAGGGTGGAGCCGCCTGCTCTTATGGTGCGCGTGCCGTTGCTGTTTGTCATGCTCACAGAGCCGGTGCCGTTGTCCTTGGCGGCCAAACGGGTGGCAGGCGTAGCGATATTAAACTGGTTGGTGGCAAGGGCGTAGCCCTGTTCGTGCCAATCGGAGGCAGCTTTGGTGGTCAATTCGATGTTAAGGAAGACTTCTTTTCCGGAGAAGCCATTTTCGTTGTAACCAATGCTTACATTCTGCGAATTGTCGGGCAGGCAGTTGAGAGAACTGATTGTGCCGCTCTGCGTTTTTTGACCGTCTACGAGGATAGTCCACTTAAGGTTGAAATCACTGAGGTTTGTGGCCAGGTAATTGTTTTTTAGTGTGACGGTTTTCTTATCTGTGCCCAAAGAAATGTCCACCCACTGGTAGATGCGCTTCACTTCGTCCAGTTCGGCGCTCCATGAGCGGTCGCCATTGACGATACCGTTGTTCACAAAGTTGCCCTGACTGGGAGCGGGGTAGTCGCCGCCGGACATAAACTTGAGGAAACCGTTTTTCTCGGTGTTGCCTTCCTTTATATCCTTAGCATCATAGATGCTTTGATCCACCCAGTCCCAGATGGTGCCGCCCACGCCCTTGGTGGAGCCAATCAAGCCCTCCCAATATTCGCGCAGGTTGCCCACACTATTGCCCATGGCGTGTGCGTATTCGCAAAGGAAGTAAGGCTGATTGGCACGGTTGGCCCACGTAACCACCTCGGTGGCGGGGCGATACATACGCGAGTGGATGTCGGTGCCGTCGGTCTTTCCTTCGTTGGTGGAGCCCTCGTAATGG
>CAZQVW010000024.1:0-4083 GCA_964596865.1 uncultured Bacteroidaceae bacterium | reverse complement strand
GGGGTGGTTGCGGTCGCGCAAGACCATACGCTCCTCGCGGTCGAGGATAGGTTGTGTCCAGCGGTTGCTTTTGATGATACTGGCGCCGTTGTTCCAGTTTTTATGGCATTCCATGTCGGCCTCGTCCATGATAAAGAGGCCGTAGTAGTCGAACAGAGCATACATCTTCGGTGCGCGGGGATAGTGGGAGGTGCGCACGGTGTTGATGTTGGCTTGTTTCATAAGGGTGATGTCCTTAATCATCGTGGCGAGGGGCATAGTGCGGCCCTCCACGGGGTCGGTGTCCTGAGTATTGACACCCTTGAGATAAGTGCGGTGGCCATTGATTTCCAGATAACCTTTGGCCAAACTGATTGAGCGGAAGCCGTATTTGGTGGAGAAGGCCTGCTCCTCTTGGCCGTTGGCGTTCTTAACGCTCACCTCCACAGTGTAGAGCGTGGGCTGGTCGTCCGACCACAATGAGAGATTGCTCAAGGCGCCGATCTCGGCAGTAACGGTCTTTACGGAATCTTTCTCGGCAAACTCCACTGCCACGTCCTTAGTGATGACCGGCTGGCCGGAGGGGTCGAGCAGGGTGGTGGTGATGGTCTTTTTGGTGGCGCCGAGGTCTCTGTTGCATACGGTATAGTCCACCGTCATCTTTGCGCTACCCTTGCTATAGGCGTTGGCTCCGGGCGTTACTTCGGCCTTGATGTAGTGGTCGGCCACAAAGGTCTTGGGGGTGGCAAACAGATACACATCGCGATAGATACCGCTCATGTGCCACATATCCTGACCCTCCAAATACGAGCCGTCGCTCCAGCGAATTACCTGAACACTGATATTATTGCTGCCCTCCTTCACGTATGAGGTAATATCAAACTCGTGGTCGGTATTGGCAGCCTGAGTATAGCCCACTTCCTTGCCGTTTACATAGATATATGCGGCGGAATAGATGCCATCGAAATGGAGGAAGACGCGCTTGTCGCCCCAGCCTTGTGGCAGGGTGAAATTGCGGCGGTAGGCGCCCACGGAATTAGTCATCTTGCCGCTCCAATAGTAATAGCGGCTGCGGCCGCCATCACTGGTAACGGTGCCCATCGTAACGTATGGCGGATTGTCGGTAAAGGCGTAGCCCACGTTGATATAAGCGGGCTTGCCATATCCTTTCATCTCCAGGCATGAGGGCACGCTGATGGTGTCCCAGCCGGCGGTGGTGACGGTGTCGCCCCAGAAATCCTTTTCTCCATACAGGCGCACGGTGTCTGCCTCGTTCCACTTCAGATTCCATAGGCCGTTGAGGGTCATATAGTCGCTGCTGTTGGGCTGGAGCCATGGGCGGGCGTAATAATCCTTGTCGGCGCGCATGTTGGCGGTAGAGGGGTAGGGGATATAGGTGGCGTGAGCCACTTCCTTATTGCGGCCCAGCACATTCATGTTTTCCCAATCGTGGGTGTAGAGCTGATCGCTGGTGGCGGCTTCGCTGAACACGAAATGAGTGGCCTGCGCGCTGTCGGAAGTAACAATCAGGCTGGCTCCGCTCTTGGCGAAATAGTATTTTCTCTTGTTGGTGGGGTGAATACCGCTAAGGATATAGGTGCCGTCCTCCAGCGGGGTGATATACACTTGCTGGTTCTGGTTGGTAATCTGGGAATTCCACATACAAACGTTGAAGGAGGCGCCATTGGAGTTCATAGCCATGTCGATGGCCTTGTCGGAATTGTCATCGTGGAATTGATAGCAATTCTCCTTTCCGTCCACCGGCACGAGCTTCCACGGCTCGTCCTTTGTGGCGTCGTAGGCGGAGAATACGAGTTTGGAATTGTTGGCGTAGCTGTGTTTTTCCGGCACCAACACCTGGCCCACGGCGCCGGAGATGGCGATTTTGTAGGTCTTATTGGCTTGTGGCACGGCCACCCACGGGTTCACCTCCTTAAATATATAATGAGTGGTGTCGGTGGCCTTGCCGGGCGTGCGCTCGAAGCTCACCTCACTGCTACCGCCCTCGCGCATGGCGTCGGTGGAGGAGACGTAATAGGTCTTGTTGTTGCCGGTGCCGCTAAAGGTGTAGACACCCTCCTTGCCGCTCACGGCTGTGAGGACAATGTGCTGATTGGAGTTGTTGATACTGTTTTTCCACAGCAGGATGTTGGCCTTTGTGTCCTTATCATTACTAAGATTAAGGTCTACAGCCTCATTGGAATTGGTGTCCAAAAATTGGAATGTGTTTGTCTTGCCGCTGATGGCGTTGAGTGTCCAAAGCTGACCGCCGTTGTTGGCGTAGGGCAGGAAGATAAGCGGCGTGTTGTCGGTGTATTGGGTGCCGCGCGGCGTGAGCACGCGCGTGGTATCGCTCTCGCGAGCCACCAGATACATCTTGCCGTTTTGGGGCGTTACTCCCCAATGGCTGTCTGCGCCCGCGCATAGGGGCAACAGAACGCTGAGGCAGATTGCGCTCAAAATCAATTTTGTTGTGCGTTTCATAGGCAAACAGATTTAGGATTATATTATTTTGTTAAGTTTGTTGTTTCGGAGAATCAGTTGTTTATGCTTAATGCGTAGTTGTTTATGTTTAGTGTTGAGTCTTTTGTGTTTAGGCTGTAGCCATCGGTGTTTGGGAAGCCGTTTATTCGGCCTTGGGAGTGAAGCCGATAGTTTGCAGGATGGTGTTGGTGAGCTCGTCTATCTTGGAAAAGCTGTCCAGGCAGTTCACGTCCACCTTGTATTGCGCCTTACTGTAATAGGGCATGCGCTCGTCTATCTGCTCGCGTATGTGGGCAATCAGGGCGTCGCCGCTATAATTTTGTAGCAAAGGCCTCACGGTGTGGGAGATGCTGAGGTGACGCACGATAGTCTGGGGCGAGGCGTCAAGAAAGATGGTGATTCCGCAACGGTTGGCGTAGTCCATGTTGTCGAAGAAGCACGGAGTGCCGCCGCCCAGCGCCAAAACCACGTTTTCAAACTCCGCCACCTCGTGGAGCATCCTGTGCTCGATGTCGCGGAAGCCCTCTTCTCCTCTTTGCGCGAAGATGTCGGCCACCTTGCGGCGATAGCGTTCTTCTATATACCAATCCAGGTCGTAGAACTGCATGCCCGTCTTTTTGGCCATCACCTTGCCCACCGAGGTCTTGCCGGCGCCCATATATCCCAGCAGAATAATGTTTTTCATCGCGTGGAGGGGTTGGGATTATTTCTTTGTGCGGGCGCGGCGTGGCGCGGGCTTGCGCTCACCGGCCTTGTCTATCACCTCGCGACACTGCTCCTCGGTGAGGGTTTCGAGGTCGGCGGCCAATGTCTTGGGCAATCGATAGTTGCGCCCCTGATAAGCCAGATAGGGGCCGTATCTGCCGTTCATCACCTCGATGCCGCTATCGAATGTGCGCACTTGCCGTTTTTTCTCGTTCTCGGCTTTCTTATATATAAGGTCCATAGCCTGCTCCAGCGTGATGTCCATCACGTCTATCTCCGCAGGGATGGAGGCGTTCTGGTGGTTGTAGCTCACGTATGGCCCGTAGCGGCTCACGTTGGCCACCACCGGTCTGTCGTCCACCTCGCCCAGCACGCGGGGGAGCTTAAACAGGTCGATTGCCTCGTCAAACGTGACGGTGTCGATGCTCATGCCGTCGCGCAACTGGGCAAAGACTGGCTTTTCCTTGTCTGTGGCCAAGCCCAACTGGGCCATAGGGCCGTAGCGCCCGATTTTCACACTGAGCATACGCCCGCTTTTGGGGTCTATGCCCAGTTGGCGCTCGCCCACCTTGAGCTTAGTCTGCTCTCCTTGGGCTTTTTCCACCATTGGTGTGAGCGTGGAATAGAATTTTTTGGCCAGTTTGTTCCAATCTTTCTTTCCTTCGGCGATGGCATCGAAATCTTTCTCCACCTTTGCCGTGAAATCATAATCCATGATGTTGGGAAACCACTCATTGAGGTAGTCGTTTACCACCTTGCCCGTATCTGTGGGCAATAGCTTGCCTTTCTCGGCTTCGGCCATGCCTTCTTTCACGGTTTCCTTTACGCCGCTCTGCAATAGTTCCAGAGTGCGGAAAGTGCGCTTCACACCTTCTTTGTTGCCTTTCTGGACATAGCCTCTTTGCTGGATAGTAC
>CAZQVW010000023.1:0-16315 GCA_964596865.1 uncultured Bacteroidaceae bacterium | reverse complement strand
CTGTTAAGATAATGTTACAGTACTGTGAACGCAAACTATCTCGGGATTTTTTGAATTCTTCGCGCACTTTTTGTGATTTATCTTGGAGATTGATAATATTAAAGCGCGGTTTGTGCGCGCGGAATTTGGATATAAATTAGGAAAGCACTATTTTTGCAGTGAAATTAGGTGGATAGGCCGATATGTTGCCGCAACAAGCGGTTATGACGCCTTATTTACATAGGTGAATTACCGGAACAAGCGGTTATGACACCTTATTTACATAGGTGAATTACCGGAACAAGCGGTTATGACACCTTTTTACATAGGTGAATTGCCACAACAAGCGGGTATGACACCTTAATTATATAGGTGAATTACTGCAACAAGCGGGTATGAGGCCTTTATATATAGGTGAATTATCACGACGAACAAATACATTATAATATATAGTAGACATGAAGAAACTGATTTTGGCTATATGCGTGCTGTGCGTTGGCATGATAGCGTTTACATCTTGCGATGATTCTGATGACTACGGTGTGAAATTGCCCATCTACACGGACGTGGTGATGACAAACAACGGTCAGGTGGTGAACCCCTCGGCTGTGCCCGTAGGCCAGAGGATTAATCTCACTCTCCAGCAGGGACGCAAGGCTCAAAATATCTATGAGTTTGAGTACAATTGGAGTTGCACGCCGGAGGTGGAGGGCCTTGTCGTTCAGAATCGCTCTAACAAGAATAATGATATGGGCAATGGCTTCACCGCCAAAACTGCCGGCACATATATCCTCACAATAAAGGTGCGCTATAATTTTTCCGGTAACGATGCCCCAGACGAACCGGACACCAGTGGCAATTCACTGATTGATGTGGCGTATTCTTTCGGCGGCGCCCTCTATGCCAACGCCACCATTACCAAACGATTCACTGTGGTGGACACCAATCATTAAGCAAACAATTCTCTCATCTAAATAAGATAGCCAATATTATAGATAAACAAACCTATTATTTATATAAGGCGGATTGCGAAGAATGTAATTTGGCCTATTATATATATAAGGTGTACAATACAGTTGGCGGCATAGTAAACTCTCTAAAACAGGTATATGAAAATCAACGTAATCGCAGCACTGACAATGATTGGTGCGCTGTGGCTCCAGCCCCTTAATGCTGAAAACAGTAAGGAGAATGTTATCCCCATAGTGGGCAACACGTACATCAACACTGCCAAGTCCAATGGTGCGCATCAAGGAAATAGAGTGAGCACATTTCGCGGCGAGAGGCGCAATCGTGGTGCCTATATAGACAATAATAGTGGCCTCGTACTGAAAGATGCTGCCAATCTCTCCGCCACATCATATATATACGTGCGCAAAGGTGAAACTCCCGACATCTGGATAGACGCCAACGGTACCGGAAAATTAAAAGTGGTAGTGGGCAACAAGAAAAAGACCTTTACCCTTTCCACAAACGGGAGCGCTATTGCCAAACAGGATGGCGCTACAAGCAATAAGACCGCAGGGCAATTGCATTTCGGTAAGGTAAAAATAAAGAAGGACGGTTATCTGCGTTTAGATTTCCAAAGCGTGGGCACCGGCAACGATATTCACGTGGAAAACATCGTGATGAAGGGCACAAACGAAGCTCCTATCTTTCTTAAGCGCGAATACAACACATATTTCGGATTACGCGGCCCATCTTGCCACCTTAATTACTCTCCGTCCTATAACGGCGAAGCGGAATGGGCGATAATCAGTGTGTGCGTGCCGCATGAATACGACAAGGAGGGCTCCTATTACATGGCTCTTGGTTTTGACGGTGGTTATTTCGGTTTTCAAAATAATAGTAAGGACCGCCGCCAAGTGCTGTTCTCGGTTTGGAACGCCGGTGAGGGCAATGATGACCCTAACGCCGTGCACAAAGCCCAACAGACCACTGTGGTGGCTAAAGGCGAGGGCGTAACTGCCCGCGATTTCGGGGGCGAAGGCAGTGGTAAGCAGTCGTTCAGATTAGTGAACTGGCAAGCCGACAGTACATACACCTTTCTTCTGAATGCCCGCAAGGTGAAGGAGGGTTACACCGATTTTAGTGCGTGGTTTTACGACAGTGGTGCAAAGCAGTGGTTGTATCTCTCCACGCTGAGGCGTCCAAACACCCATACACTGCTTAGGGGGCTTCATTCGTTCTTAGAGAACTTTGACCCCGACCAGGGTAATAAGACTCGTAAGGCTTATTATTTCAACGGTTGGGTGAAACCTGTGAATGGCGATTGGTTGCCCATCACCAAAGCCCGCCTCACCAACGATGATACCGGCAATCGCGGCCAGCGTCTGGATTTTATGGGGGCTACTGACGGAGACCGCTTCTTCCTGATGAATGGCGGCTATTTCGACAGGCCGCGCGAAATCAATCGTAGGCTTGAAATCACTGACCACGGAATGCAAAAACCGCAACTTCGCTTGCAGGATTTCTCCGTGCCCGAGAAATAATAGGCACAACTCAGTCTTTCTTGCCTGCCATTCGGCCGGCCAGATTTGAAAGACTGCCAATGTATTGCCACAATACAACCATAACCAACTGCAACACTGCCTATATCAGCAATAAAACGCTCTATATCAACAATAAGAAAAGACAAAACATTCTGAACAAAATAATCAACCTTACATCATAAACTATGACACTGATAAAGTCTATATCCGGTATTCGCGGCACAATTGGTGGTCGCGCTTCAGAGTCGCTTTCGCCTCTCGACATCGTGAAAGTTATCTCCGCCTACGCCATTCAGAGGCGCAAGGCGTGCCATCTGCCCAGCAATAGTATTGTAGTGGGCCGTGATGCGCGTATATCCGGTGATATGGTGCAGCAAATTGTGTGCGGCACTCTCCAGGGATTGGGCTACGATGTGATCAATATCGGATTGGCCTCCACTCCCACCACCGAATTGGCCGTAACCATGTCCAAATCCTGCGGTGGTATCATTCTTACCGCCAGCCATAACCCGCGCGAGTGGAACGCCCTCAAACTTCTGAACGAAAAAGGCGAATTCCTGGGGCCGGAGGAAGTGAAAGAGGTAGTGAGACTGGCGGAAGAGACCGACCAGTTTGAATACGCCGATGTAGACCATTTGGGCAAGTATTTCAAAGATAATAGTTACGGCCAGAAGCACATCAACCTTGTGAAAAACTTGGAATTGGTGGACGTGGACGCCATTCGCGATGCACATTTCAAGGTGGCCATCGACACCGTAAATTCCGTGGGCGGTATCATTCTGCCCGATCTGCTCAGTGCTTTGGGCGTGGAGAAGATAACCGGCCTGTTTACCGACCCCACCGGCAATTTTGGCCATAATCCCGAACCGCTGGAGAAAAATCTCACAGAGATAAAGAACCTTATGAAACTTGGCGACCACGATATTGCCTTTGTGGTGGATCCCGATGTGGACAGACTGGCTCTTATCTGTGAGGACGGCACTATGTATGGCGAAGAATACACCCTTGTAACCGTGGCCGACTATATCCTGCAAAATCATAGGGGAGCCGTGGTGAGCAATCTCTCGTCTACCCGCGCTCTTAGGGATGTGGCTGCCAGATATGGCGCCTCTTATTATCCCGCTGCCGTGGGCGAGGTGAATGTGGTGTCAAAAATGAAGGAAGTAGGCGCTATCATCGGTGGCGAAGGCAACGGCGGAGTAATCTATCCCGCAGCTCATTATGGCAGAGACGCCCTTGTGGGAATTGCTCTCATTCTCACCTATCTGGCAAAGAAGAAAATGAAACCTTCACAGCTCCGCGCCACCTATCCCAACTATATAATCATCAAGGATAGGATAGACCTTACTCCCTCGATGGATATAGACGCCATTCTCAAGGCAGTGAAGAATCATTTCTCCGACGAGAAAATCACCGACATCGATGGCGTGAAGATTGATTTCCCCACATCGTGGGTTCATCTGCGCCGCTCCAATACCGAGCCCATTATCCGTATCTATGCTGAGGCCGCCACAGAGCAGGAGGCCCACAAATTGGCGGATAGTGTCATCTCTGTGGTGAAAGAAATGATTTAGTATTTCCTTTATAAAGGATTATCCTACTGAAATTTGCTGTAAAATGAGACAAAGGGTCTTGATATGGCTGTGTCTGATGATTATCTCCGTGTGTGTGGTCGCACAAAGGAGAGAAATCCTCAACAGCAATATCAAGACCCTTTGCGTAGAAAGGAATGGCAAGTGGAATACCTTGCCATATATCCAGCTCAATTCGCCGGACAAGTTATATATCTCTTTTGACGACCTCACCCACGAATATCATCGCTACCGTTACCGCATAGAACCGATGACATGGGATTGGAAGCCCAACGAGCGCCTGCTTACCTCCGAATTTCTGAAACGTGGTATCGGGGATAATCCGATAGACGACTATCAGGAGTCTGTCAATACCACCGTGCTCTATACCCACTACTCCTTTGTTTTTCCAAACAGCGACACCCAGTTGGCCGTATCGGGCAATTATCAGATAGTGGTCTATGATGACGATGAAGAACAGGACGCTATTATTATCCCAATCTATGTGGGGGAAAATAACGCCACCATCTCCGCCACTATCACCACCAATACCGACATCGATTTCAACGCGTCCCACCAGCAGATGCTGATGACACTCACGCCCAGCACCTCTCTCGCCGTCCATTACCCCGAAACGGAGCTACGTGCGGTAGTAATGCAAAATATGCGCCAGTCGTCTACGGTCTACAACCCCAAACCGGATTATATTACCCCATCCGGATTGAAATGGGAGCACTGCCGTGAACTTATCTTCCCTGCGGGCAATGAATATCGCAAGTTTGAGATGACCACGCTCAAGCATGGCGGCATCGGTATGGATAATATCCAGTGGTTCGACCCCTATTATCACGCCACTCTCTTTACCGATAAGCCGCGAAAAAACTATCTCTATGACGAGGAGCAGAACGGTGCGTTTTATATCAATGATATAGACGATGACGACCCTGATACTGAAGGGGATTATGTGTTCGTTCATTTCTCGCTGGACGCCGAGCCGGATTTGAAGGGCAAGATCTATCTGAATGGCGAATTTACCAACGACTATCTGGACCATGCCTACCAGATGACCTACAACGCCCAATCCCATTGCTACGAAAGCATTCAATTGCTCAAATTGGGATATTATAACTACCAATATCTCTATGTTCCAAACGGAACAACCACCCCCGTCACCGCAAATATTGAGGGCGATTTCTATCAGACGGAAAATCGCTACAGCGTGTTTGCGTATTATTGCGAGCGTGGCTCCAGATACGACCGTCTAATTGGCGTCAGCGACTTCCAATTCTCCCTCTCTCGCTGAATTTCTTTTTCCTAAACCATAGTATTGCTTTTGTAAATGTACACCCTCCCTAATGCTAAGATTAATATAGGACTGAACGTGGTTGCCAAACGCAATGACGGCTACCACGACCTCCAAACAGTCTTTTATCCCATTCCGCTTACCGATTCGCTCGAACTGAAAGACGGCAGTCGGTGGGATGAGGCCTGCTCGCTCGTTGTTTCCGGGCTGAAGGTGGATGGCGCCAAGGAGGATAATTTGGTGTACAAGGTGTTCACTTCGTTGCAAAAGGAATTTCAATTGCCGCCCACCATTATATTCCTGTCCAAACACATCCCCACAGGAGCCGGTCTCGGAGGCGGAAGCAGTGATGCCGCGTTCACAATGACTATGGCGAATGAAAAATTTCGCTTAGGCCTTTCTGAAAAGGATATGGAGGCTCGCCTATCGGCTTTCGGGTCTGATTGCCCGTTTTTTGTAAGGAATAGACCGGTATACGCCGAGGGTACGGGCAACATCTTCTCGCAAATACCAATAGATTTGAAAGGGTGGTTTCTGCTACTGGTGAAACCGCCAATTTCGGTGTCTACAAAACAGGCTTATGACAGTATTCGTCCTGCCATGCCCGCAATATCCCTAAAAGAAAGGCTCACCACCACGCCGGTGCCCGCTTGGCGCGATGTTATCCAAAATGATTTTGAGCCCGCCATCTTTACTGCCTATCCACAGATAGCCGCTATCAAAGCCACACTCTATGATATGGGGGCTGCCTACGCTTCCATGAGCGGTAGCGGTTCTGCAATCTACGGACTTTTCCCTTTCCCCGTAAAAAACGCCAAAACAATATTTCCTGAGAGCTTTACTTTTGCTTGCCAACTATGACCAATGCAAAAAAGATGCGGTTTTATTGTTGCATTTCGCAATAATTCTATAATTTTGCTACCGCAATAATAAATTGAGAACATTATGAAACGCTATCTTACCCTTTTTATGCTGGTTATTCTCTGTGTGGGCGCGGCTGTGGCCGAAGAACCTAAAGCAGAAATCAAGTTTGATAAGACTGTTCACGACTTTGGCAAATTCACCGAAGCCAATTCGGTGGTTACCTGCACTTTTACATTCACCAACGTGGGCAAGGCGCCTTTGGTAATCACGCAATGCACGGCATCCTGCGGATGTACTGTTCCTTCCTATACAGACAAGCCTATTGCCCCGGGAAAAACCGGTCAGATTAAGGTTACATACAACGGTAAGGGCAGGGTAACAGGCCAGTTTAAGAAGATTATCACCGTTATGTCCAATGCCAAAAACAAAATGGTGCGTCTGTGTATCCAAGGCGAGATGACAGACTGACCCCCTCCCTCCACACATCATTATTTTAAGGCGTGGGCGTGTTGCCAATCCGTATATTGGCCACATTAAATCCAATATTATAAATCCTTTCCGAACATTTCTATTATGAACAACAATAACGTCGTGATTATGGCAGGCGGCATCGGTAGTCGCTTTTGGCCAATGAGCAGTGAAAATGTGCCAAAACAGTTTCTTGACATTCTGGGCAAGGGGCGTACCCTCTTGCAGATGACTGTAGACCGCTTTGAGCCTATTTGCGGCTTGGAAAATGTTTGGATTGTAACGTCGAAGTCATTTAAAAACCTTGTGCGCGAGCAACTGCCCAACATCCCTGAGAGTAATATCTTGTTGGAACCCTGTCGCCGCAATACAGCTCCTTGTATTGCTTATGTCAGTTGGGTGATTAAGACGCAAAATCCGCAGGCAAACATCGTGGTGAGCCCCAGCGACCACATTATCACCGATGTTACGCGTTTTAGACAAGCAATCAACGAGTGCCTCAATTTCACGGCCCAAAGTGATGCGATTGTTACCCTCGGTATGCAGCCCGACCACCCCGAGACCGGCTACGGCTACATAGAGGCCGACCTTAGTTACGCCACACTTACGAATAAGAACATCTTTCGCGTTGATTCTTTCAAGGAAAAGCCATCGCTTGACGTGGCTAAGAAATATATCCAGCAACCAAATTTTTTCTGGAACTCGGGCATCTTTATTTGGAATGTCTCAACAATCGTCAATGCTTTCAGAGTTTATCAGCCCCAGCTTGCAAATATCTTTGAGAGCCTCAAGCCATATTATCGCACGCCGAACGAGCAACAAGAAATAGACCGCGTTTATCCCACCTGCGAGAATATCTCCGTAGACTACGCCATTATGGAGCATGCTGACGAGATTTATGTCTATCCTTCCGAGTTTGGTTGGAGCGATTTGGGCAGTTGGTCCTCCCTTCACAAACTTTTGCCCAAGGACGAGTACAATAATGCTCTTGTGGGCCCCAAAATCCGTGTGATAGAAACAGCGAACTGTATCATCCACACCACATCAGAGAAGGAAGTGGTGGTGCAAGGGCTCGATGGCTACATAGTTGTGGAAAAAGACGGCATCTTGCTCATCACTCAGATGCAAGAGGAACAACGCATCAAGCTCTTTCATTAGTAATTGCAGCTCTATGACAGCGTATAGCAGCAATTTAATGGTGATCTCACACTTTATGAAAATAACCTGCGCTTCAGCGTGAAAAGTATTGTGCTTTTCTTGACAAGTGAAATCAATGAGTGGTGCGTTTATCAAGAGGAGAAAATACTTTACGCACAAAAAAGGCAGACCAAGTGGTCTGCCTTTTTTATGCATCGTCTCAAATGAAAGAATGTATCCGTCCGAAAAGAGCCAGCTATCAAGTCGGACTTTTCGGACGGATACCATTCAATTAGACATCATATTGTGACAATTAATTTGCCATTAATAATTCTGAGCCAGTAGCTGGAAATAGCTCTGCGGGTGGTTGCAAACAGGGCAAACCTGCGGAGCCTTCTTGCCAACGCAGATGTGGCCGCAGTTTGAGCACTGCCAAATACAATCTCCCTCGCGAGTGAAGACAATTTGCTTTTGCACATTGTCCAAAAGTTTCAGATAGCGCTCTTCGTGGTGCTTCTCTATTTCTCCTACCATCTCAAAGGCGGCTGCAATCTGGGGAAAACCTTCTTCTCTGGCTTCTTTGGCAAAGCCGGCGTACATGTCAGTCCATTCGTAGTTTTCGCCGGCAGCAGCATCTTTCAGGTTTTCCTCAGTGGAGGGGATGTCGCCTCCGTGCAATAACTTAAACCACATCTTAGCGTGCTCTTTCTCGTTAGCAGCAGTCTCCTCGAAAATATTAGCTATCTGCACATAACCGTCTTTGCGGGCTTTGGAAGCATAATAGGTGTACTTGTTACGTGCCTGGCTCTCACCAGCAAATGCTGTTTGGAGATTTTTCTCGGTTTTTGTTCCTTTTAAGTCTTTCATAGCAGTGAGGTTGTTTTGAAAAAGGACGGCGCCAGATGGTGTCGCCTTTTCCGTTGATTAATAAATTAGGAAAATTGAAAACTATTTGTCTGTTTTATTTGTGCACGGGCAACCTGCAATCAAGCTCCACACCAATGCGCTAAAGGTCGCGCCCACAATAGGAGCCACAATGAATATCCAAAGGTCGCAGAGGGCTTGCCCACCTTCAAACAAGGCTGGGCCGATTGAGCGTGCGGGATTGACGGAAGTGCCGGTATAGTGTATGCCTACTAAATGGACAATTATCAAGCTGATACCAATGGCCAGACCTGCAAATTGGCCTGCGCCCTTCTTGCTGTCTGTTGTGCCCAACACTACCAGCACAAACACGAATGTCAAAACGGCTTCAATCACAAAAGCTGCTCCTTGGGAAACTCCTGTAGCGCAAGCGTTGGCTCCCGTGGCCGTACCTTGAACTGTGTCGGGGGCAAGAGAGGTGAAAGCGAATAGCACTGCGGCGGCAATAATAGCACCGATGATTTGGAATATAATGTATCCAACAGCGTCTTTACCACTGATGCGCTTGGTGAGCAGGCATCCCACAGTTATTGCAGGGTTTATGTGGCATCCGCTTATACCTCCGATGGTATATGCCATTGCCACGACAGCCAAACCGAAGGCCATGGCTGTGCCCACAACAGATGCCGTGTCGCTACCGCAATTCAGGCTCACGGCGGCGCCGCAACCTATCAATGTCAGCACAAAGGTACCAACCATTTCAGCAAGATGCTTTTTCATAATTTGATTTGGTTTTAGGATAGTTTGTGATGATACAGAGTTGATACTATTCTTGCTGCGAAAGTAATGAAAAATTGGCAAACAGCAATTCCTCTTTGCCTAATTACTACCTTTTAATGCCAATAGCGCGCCTTTTTATACAAAATTACTGCTTGCTGGAACAAAATCTATATGCCAGTATTACAAGTACCGGACATTTAGACTTATCTCTGCTCAATCAGAGCCACAGCATAGGCGGAGATACCTTCCATCCTCCCCGTAAAGCCCAGGCGTTCGGTGGTGGTAGCCTTAATGGAGACGCAATCTTCGTCTACATTCATCAGTGGGGCCAAAATCTTTTGCATGGAGGGGATGTGCGGGTTGAGCTTAGGCAGTTCGCAGCACACTGTGGCGTCCACATTGCCCACGCAATAACCTTTTTCTTCCAGCAATCGCGTTACTTCCTTCAGCAGGCGTTTGCTGTCTATACCTTTATAGCGTGGGTCGGTGTCGGGAAAATGATAGCCGATGTCGCGCAAGTTGGCAGCCCCCAATAGAGCATCACAAATAGCGTGAATCAATACGTCGGCATCGCTATGACCCTCCAATCCAAACTGGCAATCAATCTTCTTTCCGCCAATCCAAAGTTCTCGCCCCGTCTGTATGCGGTGAACGTCATAGCCCAAGCCGATGCGTATCTTGCTCATAAAATGTATATCGGAATATTAGCGGCGACGACCGCGATTAAACAGATCTTTGATGCCATCGAGGTCGAAACCAAGCGAGACACGCAGGGTTTGGTCGAGCGGATTTTGGGAATTTGTAGCAATGACATAACCTGCGTCCAGCGACATCACGTTCATCTTGAATCCGGCGCCCACAGTGAAGTATTTGCGTCCACCTTTTGTGTCGGCCTCGTGATGATAACCGGCGCGCAGGGAGAATTTGTCGTTGTAGGTGTATTCCATACCCAGCGACCATTGGATTTCATCCAATTCCTCCGAGAATCCTCCGGGCGCATCACTGAAGCTCTTGAATATTCCACTGATTGACGACACATTATAATAATGCTCCTCGCGATAGACCTGATATTCGGCAGTGTGATCCTGGCCATCATCGGTGGAATAGCCGAGCTTCTTGGCGCATTGCGCATCGGTGGGGTAGGTGGGCACAAGTAGCTTGTTGGCGTCTGCCGCGATAGAGAGCTTATTAAATTCGTTTAGGGGGATTGTGTAGTTTAGACCCAGACGAAGGTTGGTGGGGATAAAATAAGAATAATCATCGCCGTAATTAATCTTACTACCAAGGTTGTAAATACCGCCGCCGATAGCGAGCTGGCATTCGCGGCTGCCCATATTTACGTAGGTGTTGAAATATCCGGTTACATCTGCGGCAAAGGCCGAGCCCGGTTTGGAACCATCGTCATAATTACCCGTGAGGTCGGAATATATGTAGCGCAAAGTTACAGCGGCAGAGAACTTTTCGCTCAACATACGGCTATAAGCCACATCTACGGCCAATTCATAAGGATTAATGGTCATATCTGCATCGCGCGTAGTTACATCGCCAAGGGAGAAATAGCGAAGCGAAGCACTGAGAGCCTGATAATCGCCAAGGCGGTAGTAGCCGGCCAAATAAGCGAGGTCAATATCGTCCACAATCTGGCGAAGCCACGGAGTGTAGTTGATAGAAATACCGCCCTTTGAGATGCAGAAGGGATACTTGGCCGCGTTCCAAGCCTGAGAGTTGGCATCCGGCTCGGTGGCTGCGCCCACATCGCCCATACCACCGGCGCGTGCATCGGGCGCAATGCTTTGGGAGACTACTGCAGTCTGAACAGGATTAAATTTGTCTTTTATATCCTCGGCAAACGCGCTGCTGTAGGCAGCGAGAGCCATAACAATTAATATTTTTGTTTTCCTCATAAATTGGATTGTGTGCGTTGGAAATCATTTTGTGGTAAGCAGGTGGGGGGCTGGCCTCCACTAAGGAGAATTATTCCTTATGATAACAGTAAATCGGCAGACCCTTCCCGTGCAACCGCTACTTAATATAAAACTCTAAAGGCATTCTTTTATTGTCTTAGGGTTAGCAATTATTGTTGTTGAACAATCGATTATTGTCTTAGGATTATCAATTTCTGTTTCCGCACGCTTTCTTTCGAACCGTTACAACTGATGCCCACTTCATAGAGATAGAGGCCGTCCAATAGCGGCAGGCCGTTTCCGGAACTAAGGTCCCATTTGATAGTGTGGTAGCCGGAGGAAGAAGTGGCGGTCTCTTCATGATGCCAACAGCGTTGCCCCCAAAGGTTGTAGACGTCGATGGTAAAGGTGGTCTCCGTGTTGGGGCGGTCATAGGTGATAATGAACGTGGTGGAGGTGGTGGCCGGATTATTGGTGAGCTCCACTGAAGTAAGTTGCGGCTTCAGCGAGGCATCTACCACGAAATCCAATCTTGCACTGGAGGAATTATTCTTCACATCCCATGCGCGGAACATTAGGTAATGGTTGCCGTCCTCCAGTTCTGGAATCATATAAGAAACAGTGCCGGAGGTATAGCTGCCGAAGTCGTTTTGATAATAGGGATTGAGAATATAGGTGGTACTCTCCTTGCCATCTATGATGAGCTCGAGGTCGTGGCCCACACCGTTGCCAGTGATATTGATACCATCGGAATCCTTAAGGTTGGCGTAGAAATAGGGGGTGCTATTCACTTTGTCGCCATTACGGAAATCGGGGTTGTTTAGATAGACGTACAGAGAAGGGCCTTGACCGCCGTTATGAATGTCGGGATTGGTGCCACCAATGGTAAAGCGCTTGTCAGTACCGTTGGCTTCAAGCGAGTGGTCGGAATTCACGGCGTAGAGTTTGGCCATGCCCGTCTCGCCTGTATATTTAATGTCCATAGGCACCGGCATTGTTACGGTGAACACCCCATTTCTCACGGAATCGTTGCCCTCAAACAGCATTCGACTGTAAGTTTCAAAGGTATAGGCATCGGCCTCCTCGTTGGCATTGTTAAGACACGTGATAGTATCCTCGGAATCATAGAGGGTAACTGATACCTGTCCGTTGAATCCCGAGAGGCGCTCACCGTCTTCGTTCTCCAGATGGCCGGAGAAGCGTGCCATACTGCCGGCCGAGAGATTTGGCACCTCGCCTGAGGAGAGGGCTACGCCGTTAATGCTATCCACCACGGCTGTTTGGGTGGGCATGGCCAAAGTAAGGGCAGGGTCGCCCAGCAGGGCGTATTTCAGTTTGTTGATAGTATAATCGCGGTTGGAGATAACTTCGCCACTCACCGTGCTCACCAAATTCACCTTGGCCATGCGCATGGCATCACCGATAGTAAGGCGCTTTCCGTCCTGCTTGGAAAAGACATAATAGGTGAAATAATTGTGTATGTAGTTGTTTTGAGTGCTATACACAGCGCGGGCAGAGCCCATAAAGGCAATCGCGCCGCCCGAGGGGTTGAGCATGCTCTCCACACCGATATTTTCTTCCAAACGGTCGTATGGCACAATCTCGCACGAGGCCACAACCCACATCGGCACCTTGGGATTGGAAAATGCCTTGAAATCCGATGTGCGCAATATCATCTCTTTTGCCAAACAGTAGGGTGCGCCATGCCCTGTATAGTTCATCAGCAAAGCGCCCTTGTTCATCGCCGTATAGATGTCGGTAGTAACTTGCGGATAAGTGAATCCGGTGGCGGTAGCCACGCGCTTATACGCGTCCAAATAGATGCGGTTTACTTTCAGATTGGGGAAATATTGCTCCACCTTCTGCGCCACGTCTTCGGCTCCGCTCATGTGCTTGTTGTTGTCGGCGTCATCGGCAATGAAATAGACAGCATTTTTCCAGCTGCCGGTTTGCGGACTTTCCACATAGGCAATAATCTTGTCCACCACTATCTTGGCTTCGGCATCTGTGCTCACTGGCAATCTGCCCACGCCTAGATCTACTTTTTCGTAGCGCACATTGCCGCCCTCGCTGTCGTCCAACAGGGCAAACCAATCATCGGTAACATAGCATGTTACCTCCGAGGTAGAGGCCACGCTCTCATAACTCAGGAGGTAGTCCTTGAGATCCAGATTGGCGCATGTTTCGGTAACGCCGCGGTTGTCCCACACGCAATTACCCATCAATAGGAGGTATTTCGGTAGGTCGGGCCCGCTATTGCGGTCGTAAAGCATCTTGAGGTAGCGGCGATAAGCTCCGGCGTCGGGTGTGCCGGAAGAATACTCGTTGTATAGTTGGTCGGCTCTTACGATTTTCACTCTCAGCGAGTCGTGGCGCTCATGGAAGTTGGCCAGACGTTGGGCTTGCTCCATTAGTTTTCCACTTTCGGGGATGATAATCACCATATCGGCCACTGAATCGGCATGAAGGTCTTGATTGGCGATAGTGCCCACACGCTCGGGCGAGGGATAAGTGGCATTGACATCCACAGCCACGTAGCGCAAAGAGGGGTTATCCACGTTGAATGAAAGCGTGGAACCGTTGAGCGTGGCATTCACCCTTGCGATAGGATTGTGTGGGTAACCGATGCGCCAAATCTGCGTATTGGCGTTCGCGCCCTGCATTTGCATAGTTGAAGGCTGGGCAGAATAGTGACTGAACACCAAGAAATTGCCAGTCTTCCTCAGTCGGCGCCTATAGCACACCTTGATATAATCCAAGCGAGCCGCATTGCCGCGACTTGTGGTGATAGTGAGCGTATTGGAATTGCGCAGATTGTTCGTAGTGAAGGAACGCGATGCAGTGGTGGCCTTGTCGTATTCCGAAGTGAGGGCGCCCATGATAAAAGACCCTAACGTGCGCGAATTTAGGTTAAGCACACAGTTTGTAATGTTGGTGGAACTGGCGGCCATCGCCACACTAACTGACGCCACGCAGGTGGTATCTATATCCGGCGTGGGCAGGGTGTAGCTCTGCGTGTTTCCGTAGAAGAAATTATAACTGTCGTAGAATGTGGTGCCTCCGCTATACCAACTATAGGCATCGTTGTCAATAATATAATGCTCGGGGTAGGTGGTGAGCGTCTGCACGGGGCTCTCTGGCTCGGCAAGAACTGTCATCGATTTAGGAGCATCGCCCTCCGTGAGGAAATAATAGGAATACGAGGAGTAAGTATTGTTTGTCTGTGTGGAGAGACATTCGCCATTAGGGTTTGACGGCGAAGAAAGAGCCCAATTAGACCATCTCACTGTGCCCTCGGCGAAAAACAACAGGTCGTTGTCGCGGCGATAAAGCGGCACTTCCTCCATATCGTCGTAGTCGCTGTTCACATACGAGCCGTAGGAGATAACATCCGTCTGTATGCGCCCGCCATATCCGTATAGCTTCACTCTGGCGGGGTTATTAAATCCCAGCGAGGCCAAAAAACTGCGGCTTAGCGAGTAGATGCCTTCGTCCTTCACGCGAATCTTCACCCAACGCCCCTCATTCAGCACAGAATGAGACGCATACCTACTGCTTTCGGCCGTTGCACCAATCGTGTTTCCGTTTGAGCGAACGATGCCACCAATATTATAATTGCGAGAACCGGCACTGCCCCGCTCGCTCGCATTCTCCGCGTTACTCATATCCCCGTTGGCTTCAATTGGTGTGGCCACGAGGGTGAGTTTACAACTCTTCAGTTTCATATACTTGCCCTCGCGTTTCACTACGGGCACCATCCTTACGTCCAAATAGCCTTGTTTCCTACTTATTCCGAGGAAAGTCTCCACCGTGGGGCTTTCGCCAAGGGTAGGGTGGAGCAGAGCAAGCATTTCCTTTTCGCGTGGCGTAGCCTCCACATATTCGGGATATTCCACTACCACCTTATAACTATTGCCCTTGTACTCTTCGCCCAGCGGAATGGTCTTGCAGAAGACTGGCAAACTGTCTTCAATGCTCAATTTGCTCCAATCCAAATGGGTGAAGACAGTGCGATGGCTATCATTTGCATCGCGCTCGTCATCGATAGCAAGGTGGTTGCTATTAACAATAATAGGGCTTGCCGATGCCCACGCGCCTATTGGCGCAAGCATCACAAGCGCAATAATCAGCATGTATATGTTTCTGGCAATCATATATGTTGCAAGAATTTACTTGACATTAAATTCAGTGAGCCTCTCGCCATTCAGCATACAAGCGATGTGGTCGTTTATGCCCACAGCCTGCGGCTTATTGTCATTGGGAGAAAGGAAAAGATAGTCGCCTTCGCGCAGTGTGAAGAATCGGCTCACAGCCTCTATCATCTCTCCCAAAGTATGGCCCACATCTTCTATGGTAATCTCAGTTTTCTTTTCGTTGTTGATGGTAAGAGCAAGCGTGAGCGTCTGATGGGCGCACTGTTGCTCATCGTCAGTCTGCTCTATGGTGTGCGAGTTGCCAATGATGGCCGACCCATCAAAGCTCTTGGCCATATCCCACGGTTCACCAGCCTTGCGGAGCGCCCTTAATACGTCCTCTGCCGTAAAATCCACGCCCACACCTATTTGGTCATAGTATCTATGAGCAAAGCGCGCGGGAATACTCTTGCCCATGTGCTTTATCCGCGCCCAAAGACAAAGAGTAGCCGAGCATTCTTGCGTCCAATCCGGCAGAAACATCGGTTTGCCACCTTTTAATAACGCGGAATCGGCTTTCATCCAAATTTTGGAGCACTTATCTATTATATTTAACGCCGTGGGCTCCTTTTTATTGTATCGTTCCCCGCATTGATTATACTGCTCATTGTATTGAGCCACGATTATCTTCATATTGCGTTTCTCCTTATATATATATTATTCGTGGTTATCTATATTGTGTTCGCAGTTATATATATGGTGTCCGCGACTATCTACATAATGTTCGCGTTTATCTATATTGTGTTTGCAGTTATATATA
>CAZQVW010000022.1:4989-16336 GCA_964596865.1 uncultured Bacteroidaceae bacterium | reverse complement strand
AGTACTGTTAAGATAATGTTACAGTACTGTTAACGCAAACTATCGCGCGTTTTTTGGAATTTTGCCCGTGATTTTTGACGTTTAGCAGGCGTTTTGTTTGATTTTGCTCGCCGCGAGGCACGAAGATGGCGCGCAACGCTGTGAAGATGACGCGCAACGCTGTGGAGATGGGGCAAGCCATCAATATGAGGGCGTGGAGAAGATAAATTGTATTGCGTTTTCAATAAGAAGTGAGGCCGTTATGTGGCAAAAACTTTATAACTTTGCCGATTATGAGAAAAATCGCTTTGTTTTTGGGTGTTTGGACGGCCTTGTTGTGGGCAGCAATGCCAATGACGGTGGCGGCGCAGAACACATCGCATAGCAGTAGGGACACTACAGTCAAGACGCAGGACGGACTGGGCGCTAATCTGAATATGCCAAACGCAACGCAGGACGGGCTCGGCGCCAATCTGGGCATGCCAAGCGCAATACAAGACGGGCTCGGTGCTAATCTGAACATGCCGACCACAATCCAAGACCGGCCGAGCAACAAGGCGGACGGGCTCGGCAAGGCGCAGATCTCTGCACGCACAATAAAAGACTTCTTTGTGGCGATGCCCGATTCACTGATGCCGATGTTGGAACAGAGCGCGAGGAAAGACCTCGTGGACATCGCCGAAAGTGGGATGACTTCCGCGCTCGACAACGAATGGGGCGGAAAGAGCCGGTTGCAAACCCTCACCTCCAATTACCTGATGCTCGTTGAGGACGTGGCAGACTCCATCACCGTGGAGATGACCCTATTGCCCCGCGCCAAGGACACGCTCTTATGCCTTATCCGCACCATCCCCCTGCCCCAAAAGGATAGTGAACTGATGCTATTCAATTTGCATTGGCAGCAGGTGAAGCCCCGCGGTGATATTGCGGAGGTATGCTTGTCGCCTACCCACGCGCTCCACCTGCGCCTGCTGGCGAAACAGAAAGCGGGCGTCAGTGTGGTGGCTACTGCCCAAAAAATAGGCACGCTTAGCGACCCCCTCAATGGCCCAAGCGATAAGTCGCAGCCCGACGTCGTCTACACATGGAACGGCACCAAATTTGTAAGGCAGAAATAAACCACGGCGCAGACCTTAATCACCGTTTGCCAACCGTAAGGCTATGCCGGAAATCTGAAAGCCTTATTATAATAAGGTATAGAATAGGGTTAGGGCATTCGCAGCCAAATTATAATGCCGAGAATAGAACCATAAGAAGAATAACCAGATGGCCACAATCATACATATCGAAACCAGTACCGACATTTGCTCCGCGGCCTTGAGCCAAGACGGAGAATGCCTGTTTCATGAGGAGACGCCCAACGCCCTCAAGCCGAATCAAAGTAAGAACGGCCCCAATCACGCGAGGGTGTTGGCCCCGATGGTGGAGGAGATGGTGAGCATGGCTGATAGCCACGCCATCCCTATCGATGCAGTGGCGGTGAGCGGCGGCCCCGGCTCCTATACCGGATTGCGCATCGGGGCAAGCACGGCCAAGGGCCTTTGCTACGGGCGCAACCTCAAGCTCATCAGTGTGCCTACGCTCAAATTGCTGTGCACACCCGTATTGCTGTATCGAGACGATGTGCCCGAAAACGCCCTGCTGTGCCCAATGATTGACGCGCGGCGCATGGAGGTGTATGCCGCCGTCTATGATAGAGCGCTCAAGGAGGTAAGGCCCATTGGCGCCGACATCGTTACGGCCGAAACCTATCTGCCCTATTTGGAAAAGGGGCCTGTCTGCTTCTTTGGCAACGGAGCGGAGAAATGTAAGGCCGTCATCACCCACCACAACGCCATCTTCTTCCCAGACATAGTGCCATTGGCAAAAGATATGGTGGCATTGGCGGAAAGAGCCTTCCTGAATGGGCAGTTTGAGGACACGGCCTATTACGAACCGTTTTATCTGAAGGATTTCGTGGCCGGCAAGCCGCGCAAACTGTTCTGAAAGATGCGTAAACGGTTGATAAAGATGCGCAAGCAGTTGAGAAAAGGACAATATGTGTTGCTCTAACAATCTTAAAACACAACGAAAAAAATATTGCTGTAGATTCATGCGCCCCTAAAGGCCTAACCACGCCCCGAAAAGCGCATAAAATCTCGCAAACCGCAAAACCATACTCCGAATGGAATACAATACAAACCGCAAGCACTTGGCTCTGCCCGAATACGGGCGCATAGTGCAGGATATGACCGATTATGCCGTCAGTTTGAAGGACGCCAATAAGCGCCAGTGGTGCGCCGAGGCCATTATCCGCGTCATGGCTCGCATCAATCCCGCACAAAACGGGTCGGACGACTTTGAGCACGCCCTTTGGGACCACCTTATGTATATCTCCAACTATAAGTTGGACGTAAAGACCCCATTCCCCATCACCAAGCAGACGAATGCCCAGCGCGAGCACCCACATCTGGATTACCCTCACTCCCATCCTCGCTATCGCCACTACGGTGCCACCCTCGAGGCCATGGTGAAAGCCCTCAAAGACATTCCCGAAGGCCCGCAACGCGATGAGGCTACCTATCTGGTGGTGGCACAAATGGCCAAAAGCCTGTTTGCGTGGAATCGCGCCGTGCTCACTCCCGAAAAACTGCAGGACGATGTCCGCGAACTCACCAATGGCGCTGTCTCAATCTCTATCCCGCGCCAGCAACTATTGAATATCATCAATCATGCCTCACAGGTGATGCGCATAGTGCCCACAAAGAAAAAACATAAGTAGCTCTCGGCGCTGAAAGTAAGCGAAAATTAATCTTACACGCAGACAAGCTACACATACGTATAGACAACCATCTCACCCCGACAGACAAACAAGATAGATGTCCTCATTTTTAATTGAAGGCGGCCACCACCTGCACGGCCACATCACCCCGCAGGGCGCCAAAAACGAAGCATTGGAAGTGATTTGCGCCACATTGCTCACCCCCGACGAGGTGAGGATTGACAATGTGCCGGAGATATTGGATGTGCTCCACTTAATTGATTTGCTCGGCCATTTGGGGGTGAGCGTAAACCACCCTCAAAAAGGTTCGTTCGTATTCAAAGCCGATAAGATTGATACCGCCTATCTCGATAGCGAGGATTTCTTGCAGCAATGCGCCGCCCTTCGAGGCAGTGTGATGCTGGTGGGACCGCTATTGGCGCGCTTTCATAAAGCGGTGCTGGCCAAGCCCGGGGGCGACAAGATTGGGCGCCGCCGCGTGGACACTCATCTGATGGGGATGCACTCGCTGGGCGCTAAAATCAAGGCCTCGGCGGATAACGCCCGCTATACCCTCTCTTCTCCCCGCTTGAAAGGGCATTATATGCTTCTGGACGAAGCCTCCGTAACCGGTACGGCAAATATTATCATGGCCGCTGTCCTTGCCGAGGGCACCACCACCATCTACAACGCCGCTTGCGAACCCTATATCCAGCAACTTTGCCGAATGCTCAATAATATGGGCGCCAAAATCGAGGGTATTTCCTCAAACCTGCTCACTATCCACGGCGTAAACGCCCTGCACGGGACAACCCACCGTGTCCACGCCGATATGATTGAGGTGGGCAGTTTTATCGGCATGTCGGCCATGCTGGGCGGCGGTCTCACGGTGAACGATGTGGACGTAAAAGAATTGGGCATCATCCCGCGGGCGTTTCAGCGGCTGGGAGTGAGCCTCGAGAGCGGAGAGAATTACATTCATATCCCCCCACAAAAGCATTATCAGATAGAGACTTTCCTCGATGGCTCGTTTATGACCATTGACGACGCCCCGTGGCCCGGCCTCACGCCCGATCTCATCAGTGTGCTCATCGTGGTGGCTACCCAGGCCAACGGTGCTGTACTTTTCCACCAGAAAATGTTTGAAAGTCGCCTGTTTTTCGTGGACAGACTGATAGATATGGGCGCGCAAATCATCCTTTGCGACCCTCATCGCGCCGTGGTGGTGGGCCACGACCAGAAACACCGGCTCAAAGCCCGCCGCATGGTGTCGCCCGACATTCGCGCCGGCATTGCTCTGCTCATTGCCGCCCTTTCTGCCAATGGCGTCAGTAGGATAGACAATGTGGAGCAGATAGACCGCGGTTACGAGAATATCGACCTCCGCCTAAATAGTCTTGGCGCCCACATACAAAGGATATAATCTGGTGCAAAATCAGAATTAGTCCACGTACAATTATTGTTAATCCACATACAATTACTGTTAGTCCACGTACAATTACAGTTAGTCCACGTATAATTACAGTTCTTCCACGTACAATTTCTGTTAGTTCACGTACCAAAGATATAACCACGCACAAAAAGAACATGCACACACACTTAGGCAATATGATCACGGAGGACGACCTCTTCTTGGTGGGCAAATTGGGAGCTCCCCACGGGTTGCGCGGTGAGATAGACTGCCGTTACAGCGACGATGTGTTTATGCAGGAGGAAGATGTGTGGGTATTTGCGCGAGTGGACGGATTGCCCGTGCCATTTCTGCTGGAAGATTGGCGGCAGACGGGCGAGGGCGCTGCCATTCTCAAATTCCGCAATTACGACAGCGCCGACAGCGTGAGAATGCTCGCCGATAGCGACCTCCTTTTCCCAAAAGACAGTGATTACGCCGACGACCGCGAGATTTCCTCCTGGCTGATGCTGAAAGGATTCCACGTAAGCGACAAAAATGTCGGCGAAATAGGCGTGGCCACCGAGGTAGACGACAGTTCGGCCAACGTAATAATATATGTGCGCAAGAAAAACGGCGAGGAAGTGGTGTTGCCATTGCATCCGGACTTGATAAATGAAATTGATGTACGCAATCGCCAACTTGTTCTCAACCTGCCGCAAGGATTGCTCACCCTAAACGAAATTCCTCACAATGAATAGAAAACGACTGGCCATATTAGGGTCTACCGGAAGCATTGGGACTCAGGCCCTGCAGGTGGTGAGCGAGCATCCCGACCTCTATGAGGTGCGCGTGCTCACAGCCAACACCCGCGCTGCCGAATTAATAGGCCAAGCCCTCCGCTTTAATCCCGATGCTGTGGTCATTGCCGACGAAAACAAGTATCAGGAAGTGAGCGAAGCCCTCAAAGACACTACTATAAAGGTGTTTGCGGGCAAACAAGCCCTGAAGGAAGTAGCCCAAATGGACACCGTGGATATTGTCATCACCGCCACAGTGGGCATCAGCGGCCTGGAGCCAACCGTGGCCGCGATAAAGGCCGGCAAACAGATTGCCTTGGCCAATAAGGAGACGCTGGTGGTGGCGGGCGACATCATTACGCGCTTGGCCATCGAGAATAGAGCCCCCATTCTGCCGGTGGATAGCGAGCATTCCGCCATCTTCCAATGCTTGGTGGGCGAGGGCGATAATCATCCCGCCCGCTTATTGCTCACGGCCAGCGGCGGTCCGTTTCTCCACCTTGATAAATCGCAATTAGACAACGTAACGGCGCAAGAGGCCCTGCATCACCCTACTTGGAAGATGGGCGACAAAATTACTATCGATTCGGCCACGATGATGAACAAGGGGTTTGAGGTGATTGAGGCTCGCTGGCTGTTTGGTATCGATGCCGAAAAGATAGAGGTGCTGATCCATCCGCAAAGCATTGTGCATAGCGCGGTGGAGTTTGAGGACGGGGCGGTAAAGGCCCAGTTGGGATTGCCGGATATGCGTTTGCCGATACAATATGCCCTCTCTTTTCCCAAAAGACTCCCGCTCTCCGGAGCGCGGCTCAATCTTTTCCAGACCGGCGCCCTCACTTTTGAGAAGCCTGACACCGAGCGCTTTCCTTGTCTCCTGTTGGCCTATGATGCCCTCGCCCGTGGTGGCAATATGCCCTGCGTGATGAATGCCGCCAACGAGATAGCCAACCTTGCTTTCCGCAAGGGGCAAATCCATTTCCCGCAGATATATGAAGCTGTCGCCACCGCGATGCAGCGTGTGGCCTTTGAGCCGGCTCCTTCGCTGGATTCCCTATTCCAAACCGATTTGGAGACACGCCGTCTCTGCCAAGAAATAATCCAAACCCTTTAACTCCTCATTTATTTCCCCAGTATTATTCCAACTCACAATTATGGAAATTTTTCTGATAAAAGCTCTGCAACTTATTTTGTGTCTCTCCATCCTTATCGTGCTTCACGAGGGCGGCCACTTCTTTTTTGCCAAGCTCTTTGGCATCCGCGTGGAGAAATTCTACCTCTTTTTCGATTATAAGTTCCATCTTTTCAGCACATACAGCAGATGGTGGCGCCGTTTGCGCGGCAAAAAGCCACTCCAAAAGGACAAAAATGGCAATTATCCCTACGACGGCACGGAATACGGCATCGGTTGGATTCCCCTTGGCGGCTATGTGAAGATTGCCGGCATGATAGACGAGTCCATGGACACCGAGCAGATGAAAAAGCCCGCACAAAAATGGGAATTCCGCAGCAAACCCGCATGGCAACGCTTGATAGTGATGCTGGGCGGCGTAACGGTGAATTTCCTTTTGGCTCTGTTCATCTATTCCATGATTTTATTGGTGTGGGGCGAGACCTACGTGCCGATTAAGAACATGAACATGGGCTTTACCTTCAACGAACAGGCCCACAACCTCGGTTTCCAAGAGGGCGACATCCCCATTGGCGCCGATGACAAGACTTTCCGCGATTTCAACACCGATGTCTATCGCTCCATCTCCACGGCAAAGGAGGTGAGGGTCTTGCGCCACGGCCATACCGTTGCTTTAGAGATGCCGGAGGGCGGATTAAATCTGCTTCACATGTTCCAAGCCGACAAACCCTTCATGTCTCTGAATCTGCCCTCCACCATTGATAGTGTGGTGGCCGGAACACCGGCGTCCAAGGCCGGCTTATTAAAGGGCGACCGCATCGTGGCATTCAATAATACCCCCATAAACAACTGGACAGACTATAACGCGGCCATCAATGCCCTTAGTAAGCGATTAGAGGGTGCCACCACCAATGATTCTCTCCGCAAACGCCACGTCAGCATCGTGGTGGAGAGGGCTATTCCCGCTATCAATCAGTCTGCTTCCACGCAAGCCGCTACCGCTTCCCCACAAGCCGCTACCGCTTCCACGCAAGCCGCAATCAATTCCCCACAAACCGCTACCGCTTCCGCCCAATCCGCACTTATTTCCACGCAGACCGACACCATCCGCCTCGTTTTGGACAGCGAATTGAAGATGGGCGTCATTCAGGCCTCGGCCTTGAGCTACTATAAGCCCGTTACGCAGAGATACTCTTTCTTCGCATCGTTTCCCGCCGGCATCCGCCACGGAATAAATGTATTCCACGGATATGTGAGCGACCTCCGCTATCTGTTTACCAAGGAGGGCGCGCAGAGCGTAGGCTCTTTTGGCGCCATTGGTTCGATGTTCCCCAGTGTGTGGGACTGGCAGCGATTCTGGGAGCTCACGGCGTTTATCAGTATCATCCTCGCGTTTATGAATGTCCTGCCCATACCGGCGCTTGACGGCGGCCACGCTTTCTTCCTCATCATCGAAATGATTACTCGCCGCAAATTCAGTCTGAAATTTCAGGAGCGCGCGCAGATTATTGGTATGACGCTACTTCTCCTACTCATGATCTACGCCATTGGCAACGATATTTTCCGATTTCTCCTATAATCCGCCATCCCGAGAAGGCAGATAAATAGCTCTTTTAGTATAAGTAGAGTTTAGATTGGGCCTATAAGGGCGGGTTTGGTATACCAAAATGAGCCGCATAATTACAAAATGACGGACTTTTTCCGCAGCCACGCATAAACTCCGCACCTGTTTCAATCAAACCACCTGCGCCTACCGAAAATTCCCCTTTTCGGAACATTTTTCTGTGCCCTATGGCTAACGCACCGAAGGGAACGCTGCTGCGCACCAAAGGGAACGTTGCTGCGCACCGAAGGGAGTTTTGCAACGCACCGAAGGGAACGTTAGCTTTTCCGCGAATTTTGTTGGCGTTATAAGGCCAAAAGTTGGCGTTAAGAGACAAAAAACTGGCGTTAAAAGGCGGAAGAATGGCGTTAAAAGGCAGGGAATTGGCGTTAAGAGACAAAAAGATGCCGTTAATAGTCGGGTAATTGGAGGAGGGAGGCTGCGTATTTTCGTGCTGATTGTCTAAAAGTTTGTCAAATGTGGAGTAAACCGCAAGGATTTGCTTAATTTTGCACGAAAATATGCGCTTACGTGAATACTGCAGGTGTAAAACGGATAAAAGCGCACAGATGCGGATTAATGAATCTGGTAATAGACATAGGTAATAGCAGTATAAAGGCGGCCGTATTTGATGACGGTGAAATTGTGGCGCATGTCCATGTGGAAGAGGCTGAATGGCAGTCGGCGCTCGCGCAATTATGCGAGCGGGGCGTGGTGGAGCGTGCGCTGGTATGCTCGGTGAGCGAGATTCCGTCGGGGCTGCTGGATTTTGTGAGCGGCCAAGGGGCGCAGACGCATATTCTCGGGCCCGCCACGAGGCTACCTTATATAAATAAGTACCGCTCGCCCCAGACTCTCGGGGCAGACCGTATGGCGGCCGTGGCCGGAGCCATGATGCTGTGGCCGAAACAAAACCTTTTGGTGGTGGACGTGGGCAGTTGCGTTACCTATGATGTGCTGCGCTATGACGATGGTTATTCTTACTTGGGCGGCACTATCGCGCCCGGGTTAAGGATGCGCCTATTGGCTATGCACGAGCACACGGCGCGCCTGCCTTTGGTGGAGGCTGCGGGAGAAACGCCCGTGGTGGGATATGATACCCCCACGGCCATGCGCTCGGGCGCGCTCCACGGCATAGAATACGAAATCCGCGGCTTTCATAATCAGTTGATAGAGAGATACGGAGCGGTGAAGTTGGTGCTTACCGGCGGCGACGCTGCTTTGGTGAAAGAGAATTCGGGTTTGCA
Organism: uncultured Bacteroidaceae bacterium; assembly: GCA_964596865.1. Classification (GTDB taxonomy): domain Bacteria; phylum Bacteroidota; class Bacteroidia; order Bacteroidales; family Bacteroidaceae; genus UBA6382. The sequence continues at coordinate 7,445 of CAZQVW010000022.1, read as the reverse complement.
CGATGCCGAAGACGATTTATTGGTATTGCGCGGGCTGGATTACATACTTAGATATAATGAAGAAGAAAATTAGAATATTCTTGGCTGCGGCTGTGTGCGCAATGGTTGGGCAAACGGCGCTGGCTCAATCCAGTGGCACCAACTCGCCCTATTCGCGCTATGGCTGGGGGCAATTGAGCAGTGAGGCCGGCGGATTCAACCGCGGTATGGCGGGATTGGCCATGGGTGTGCGCGACATCAATATCATCAACCGCCAAAACCCTGCCGCCTATTCCGAATTGGATTCCCTCACATTCCTCTTTGATGCGGGCGTCTCCCTGCAAAACGACCGCATGAAAAACGGTGGCGACACCAAGAATGTGCAGAATGCCACACTGGATTATCTGGAGGCCGCTTTCCGCTTTACCAAGGGGCTGGGATTCTCGCTGGGATTGAGGCCGTTCTCGATTGTGGGCTACGATTTCTCGTCCACCGAGACTATGGACGATGTGGACGGCTACGGCACCAAGACCACCACCGCCGCATACGTGGGCGATGGCGGTCTGCATTCCGTTTACGCCGGAATCGGTTGGAATCCTATAGGTCATATCTCCGTGGGCGCCAATGTCAATTATATTTGGGGCGATTATAATCATTCGTCTTCCGTTACTTATAGCGACCAGACCATCCGCTCCCTCTCGCGCTACTATACCGGCAGGCTCAACGCCGTAACATTTGATTTCGGATTGCAGTATGAACAGATGATTGGCAAGAATGATATGCTCACCGTGGGCGCTGTCTACGGAGTGGGCAGCAAAGCCAATCAGCGAGCCACGTTTATCAACCTGCAATCCAACACCAGTACGTCCATCGTTACGGCCGACACCATTCACGTGGGCGATGCCTATCAGTTGCCCTCGTCTTTCGGCGTGGGATTCACTTGGAATCACAAAAACAAGCTCACCGTGGGCTTTGATTACGTTCGCCAGATGTGGAAGGACTGCCGCTTTCCCGAATTGATAGCCAATGGCAATGACGCTACCTACACCGTGGCGAAAAAGACCTTTATGGATCGCCAGCGCTTTGTGTTTGGCTTGGAATATATGCCCAATCCGCGCGGCCTGCGGGTGAGAGACCACATTAAATACCGCGCCGGTTTTGCTTATCAGACCCCCTACACCAAGGTGAACGGTCGAGACGGGGCCAAATCCTATCTCGTTACGCTTGGCGCCGCCCTGCCTATCGTCAATAAGTACAGTGCGCGCTCGGTAGTGAACGTATCGGCCGAATGGGAGCACTGTACCTCTCAGGCTCTCAGTGCTGTGAAGGAAGATTACGTGCGTCTGTGCGTGGGCCTCACGTTCAACGCGGAATGGTTCAACAAGTGGAAAGTGGAATAGGGATGCCCGCCACCACATTCACGATGATTTTCAGATGCTGGACGCGCGTCCTCACGTGGGCGATGCTGATGGCGATGCTATGGGGCGTTGGCCTATCCTGCTCCGAGAGCAAAGCGCCTGTGGCTGCGGCCGTAAGGCATAGAGACTCCGCCTCGGTGATGACCACCTATGGCGTGAGCAAACTCATCTCTGATTCCGGCGTGATAAGATATAAGGTGGTGGCCGAGGAATGGCGCGTCTACGACCGCACCAACCCGCCGCGCCATTCGTTTCCGAAAGGATTGGTGCTGGAGCGCTTCAATCAGAAGTTGCATATCGAAATGTATATCACCGCCGACACCGCCTATTGGATTAATCAAGACCTGTGGGAATTGCGTGGCAGGGTGAAAGTGTGGCAGGACGATGGCACGGTGTTCACCTCCAGCGTCCTTTATTGGGATATGAACAACCACGAATTTTCCTCCAACGTCTTTTCCCACCTCATCACGCCTACACGCGAAGTGCAGGGCACCAGCTTCCGCTCCGACGAGAAGATGCGCCATTATGTGGTGAATAATTCGCGGGCTGTGTTCCCCCTGCCGGAAAAAGCGCTGGAGCAGAACGATTCTCTGCGCAAAGCCGAGGCCGCCGAGACGCCTCAGCCCGAGGCCACTGTGTCTGCGCGAACCGGAGCTCCCGCTTCCCGCGCTCCACAGCGCGCCAAATCTGCCCCATCATCAAATCTTCCGCCCGGCGGTCATTTCAAATAATCGCCAATAGTCTGCCGATAATCCGCCAATTTCTGCCGTTAATCCGATAATGGGTTGCAGGTAATTTGCCAATGGATTGCAGGCAATCCCTTGCCGCCGCTTTGCTCAATCCTCCACAGGTAATTTCCAATTATTTGCTATTTATTAAAGCGATTAGTGTCGTCTTTATTAAAAAGTTGGACGAAAATGTTGGTGTGTGGCAGTTTTTTTCTAATTTTGTGGCTCGAAATCGGCGTGGACTCCGCGCCGTGCGAGTCGGTGTGGCTTAATAATGAGCCCAAAGGTGCGTCAATCAAGCGCCCAGTGGCAATATGAAAACGCCTGTCGG
>CAZQVW010000022.1:0-4889 GCA_964596865.1 uncultured Bacteroidaceae bacterium | reverse complement strand
GTAAACGAAAATTATCAAATAGATAGACATCTGACAACAGAATATAACAACAGCTTGCTCGCAAATCATGGCTGCGAGGGGGCACAACATTAAAAAATCAAATAAAATCAATATGGCAGCTATTCAAGGCATTAGAAAGCACGGCAAATTGCTTATCGCGATCATTGGTATCGCCCTCCTCGCCTTTATCACCGAGGAGTTTTTCCGCGCTACGGAAGCTCAGAGAAATCAAAACAACGGTGTGGTGGCCAGCATCGATGGAAAAAGGATGCAGTCGCAGGAGTACAGCGAACTGATCGAGTCGTATAAGGCTTACATCTCCTTTACCCAGGGCAAGACCACTTTCACCGATGATGAGGACGCCGCTCTCAAAGAGCAGGTGTGGCAAACGTATCTTTCAAACAAACTGATTCAGGCAGAGGCCGAGAAATTGGGCCTTACTGTAACTGATCAGGAGTTGCGCAACGTGTTGAGCGAGGGCACTAACTCTCTGCTCACCCAAAGCCCCTTTGTTAATCCGCAGACAGGGCGTTTTGATGTAGCCACACTCAAGAATTTCCTCGACGAATACAAGAAAATGCAGAATAATACGTCGCAGGTGCCCGAGCAATACAGGGAACAGTACGATAAGATCTATTCTTATTGGCAGTTTGTGGAGAAAACGCTCAGAGAGAGCCTCCTAATGAACAAGTATAACACCCTTTTGCAAGCCTCTATCACGTCTAATCCCGTGGAGGCAAAGATGGCTTTTCAGGCTTCCTCCTCTTCTTCCGACCTCCTTTTGGCCGGCATCCCTTATTCCTCTATCAACGACAATGATGTGAAGGTGAGCGATCAAGAACTGCAGGCAAAGTACAACGAATTGAAGGAGAATTTCAAACTCCCCGTGGAGAGCAAAGATTTGAAATACGTCTCTGTGAATGTTGTGGCCAGCGCCAAGGATAAAGCCGAGCTGGATAAGAAAATGGCCAAGTTTGCCGAAGAACTGGCGTCCACCAGCGACGTGGCTGCTGTGGTTAGGCGTAGCCAATCAGAGGTTACCTATCAGGATATTCCGCGTACGGCCGAGGCATTCCCCTCCGACATCGCTTCCGAACTGGACAGCATGGCCGTAGGCACGCTGAAAGGTCCTTATTATAACGTGAGCGACAACACAGAGAACATCATAAAATTGATTGCCAAGGTGCAAGCCCCCGATTCCATCCAGATTCGCCAAATCCAGGTGGGCGGCCAAACTCCTGATGAGGCTCACACGCGCGCCGACTCGATCTACGCCGCTTTGCAGGGCGGAGCCAACTTCGCTGAATTGGCAAAGAAATATGGACAGACGGCCGATTCCACATGGCTCGTGAGCAATATGTATGAAACCTCCACCATGGACGAGGACAACCTCACCTTTATCAATAAAGTGCAGAATTTGCAGGTGGGCGAAACGGCTAACCTCAATTTCGCGCAGGGCAATATCATCGTGATGGTGACCGGCAGGAAGAAGATGGTTACCAAATACAACGCTGCCGTGATTAAATGCGAACTCAATTACAGCAACGAGACCTCAAAGAAGGAATACAACAAATTTAGCAAGTTCTTGGCCGAGAATTCCACGATGGACCAGATGGAAAAGAACGCCGCTAAATATGGATATGCCGTACAGAGCATCAAGGGTGTGGAGACCGGCGATTTCTTCTCGATGAAATTCTTCTCCCAGCCCGGTGTGGAGCGCCACATGATGCGCTGGGCCAGCAATGACGCCAAGAAATGGATTTTTGACGAGGCTAAGGACGGCGATGTGTCGCCCCTGTTTGTGTGCGACAACGGCAACCATCTGCTGGTGGTGAGCGTAGTGAAGACCCACAAGGCCGGATACATGCCATTGGAGGACGTAAAGGATATTGTGAAGGGCGAAGTGCTCCGCGATAAGAAGGGCGATATGCTTATGGCCAAGCTCAAGGGCGCCAAGACCCTCAATCAGATTATGGCTCAAAAGGGCGCAGTGGCCGATACCGCCAAAAATGTTACTTTCTTCTCCGACAATATGTATGACCCCGTTGTTCTCGCCACCGTTACCGGCAAGAAAGCCGGCACATTCGTTGGCCCGCTCAAAGGCTACGATGGCGTCTATGCCTATCAGGTGATTAAGGTGAATAAGCAGCCGGGCGCCACTTACAACGAGGCACAGTATATCCAGGGCGTGGCACGTACTCACGCGCAGCTCTCTATTAGCCCGCGCCAGTACTACGGTGAGAGCCCGGTAATCACCTATCTCAAGGAGAAGGCCAAGGTGGTGGACAATCGCTATCGCTTCTATTAAATTTCCGTTCCCTTTAGTACGACTGCTTCTCATTTTTATGGGGCGTCATTCATATTGAAATACGAAGTTTCTACATAATTGAGGCCGGCATCAAGCTCATGCGCGATGCCGGCTTTTCTGTTACTTGCGCAAACGGTAGGTTTACGGCTCGCTTTTTGTTAAAAAACATAGATACATCCCGATTTGTGCTCCGCTTTGTGGGAGTTTGTATAGATTTTTATCCTAACTTTGCTAACAGCAAGTGCTTCTTGGTGTGAAGAAATGCTATTTCTGACAACTATGCTGCAATACGAAGACCACTACAGACCATCACAGATGCTTCTATCCCAATAATAAAACATACTATCGCCATATAATAAACTCGTATCCCAATATACACAACCCCCATCCCGATATATACAACCCCTATCTCCATATAATAATCAACTTTTGTTATAATGAAAAATCATATCGCTATGAAAAAATTATTACTTTCCTGTTTTGTGATTATCGGTGCGCTGGTGAGCCTGTCTTCCTGCTCCGACAGCGACCACGATGAGGCTCGCGTCTTGGCCGGCGAGTGGAAAGGCAACTGGGGCATGTGGTATCAAGATGATGAAGGCTATACCTTTGATGCAGACTACACCTATATCCGCCTTATCCCCGACCATTACGATGCCACCTACGGCTACGGCTACCAAGAAGACTATTACAGTTGGGACGACACGCATTCTGTTTTGAGTTACTACCGCTATCTGTGGTATCGATTCAATTGGGAGGTGAGGAACGGCCGTATTTACATTACCTATCCCGCCAATCGTGATCTCGATGCCTATATCCGCGACTATCGCCTCAGCCCCGATTATTTCTCCGGCTATTTCGGCGATTCCAACGACAGGTTTCGCCTTGTTAAACTCTCCGATTTCTATGAATGGACGCCCACTGTGGTGGTGAGCACCTGGTACGGCTACTCCATCTACCCGGGTTATTCGCCTAACTACCAAGGTCAGGCCGGATCTAAGCAATACAAGCAGGCGCCCACCATCATCCGCCAGGGCAATAAGCTCAATCGTCCGGAATAACTGCAAGAAAGTTTGCAAATCTCGCCACCGTGCGTTGATGAAGCCTATAGGCGCGAGTCTTATTTGTTTGCACACCCCTTCAGCCCCGCCAATCGTAATCATTTCTCTAACTCTCCTAATCTCATTGTCATTATGAAAAAGATAATCCTTGCTTCCCTCTTGTTGGGAGTGAGCCTGTCTATTCAGGCTATGAGCGAATCGCGCCTGCGCAATGCTGCGCGCTTCCTTAGCGACCGCATGGCCTACGAGCTTGACCTCTCGCCGATGCAGTATGACGACTGTTTTGAAATCAATTACGATTTCTTTCTTGCCGCCAACACCGTGATGGACGATGTGGTGGACGGTTATATCGATGCTATCAATCGTTATTACGACTATTTGGACTATCGCAATGAGGATCTGCGCCAAGTGCTCGATGCCTACCAGTATGGTCGCTTTTTGGAGGCCGATTATTTCTTCTCGCCTATATATACGCGTGGCCGCAATTGGTATTTCCGCATCTATAATATCTATAACAACACGTCTTTCTTTTATTACGACAGGCCGGCGGGCTTCTATTCCTATCGAGGCGGTCATTCGCGCAGGATTTATGCCGGTGGCTTTTATATAAATCGCTACCCCGTCTCCGCTCGCTATCGTGGTTCGTTCCGCATCCGCGAGGGCAGAGGGTTTGATATGCGCAGGCGACAGGATTTCGGAGCTAACGTGAGAGACCGTGGCTCTGCTCCACGCTATAATCATTATCCCAATGCTGGGCAGCGCAATCGTGCCGCCGACCCGCGCTATCGCTCCGAGCGCCGCAATGTGAATGCCCCGCAAATCAATAATCGCAACAATCCTGCTCCCAAAGACAACGCCCCTGCTCCTAATCGCAATTCCCCTGCTCCCAATCGCAACGCCCCTGCTCCTAAAGCTAATAATTCCTCACCGCAACCCTATAGTCCCGCTCCTAACGGTGGGCGCAGCGGTGGGGGCAACACCCGTTCGCAAGGAGGAGAGCCCAATCAGCAACCGGCTTCCACGTCTCCTGCGCCTCGCACCAATAGTGGAGGTGGCGGAGTGGCCCGCACCGGCCGGCGATAATTTTATTTATGTACGGTATTACCTTGTTAATATAGTCCAACACTTTATTTATGTAGGCCAATACTTCCTTTGTATAAACCAACCCCCTATTTATGTAGACTAATACATTATTTATATAGACTAATAGCCCTGTTTATTTAGGTCAATACTTTCTTTATATAGACCAATACTTTCTTTGTATAGTCTTAAACTTGATGCCCCGTATCCCGCTGCGTGCAGGATGCGGGGCATTTTCCGTGTGTGTATATTGAAAAGGTGTTTTGCGGCAGTTTATCTTCGCTTATATCCATGATAATCCACCATTGTGGCTGTAAATCTCAATTATTCTTCAGATAATCGCAACAAAGAGCCTGAAAAAATCATTTTTCCCCGCGATAGTTTGCGTTCACAGTGCTGTAACAATAACTAAACAGTACTGTAACAATAACTAAACAGTA